>JAVEYV010000315.1:0-3342 GCA_034003305.1 Spirochaetia bacterium
AGGGAAGTGCTTTTCCTTCGCTGAGGGAAACGCCGCCTATCATAACGGCACACTCGATGAGCAAAAATTCGCGCAGGCCTGCCAAGAGCTTGAAGATATAGAGAAGGGGCTATAATCATGGAAAAACTAAGTCTCAGGAAAGCGTATGGCGAGGCTCTCGTTGAGGAGGGCCGAACAAATTCAAATATCGTGGCGCTGGAGGCGGACCTCGGTAAATCCACAATGTCCATCATGTTCAAGGAAGCCTTCCCTACTCGATATTTCGAGATGGGCATCGCGGAACAGAATATGACTTCCACGGCCGCCGGTCTCGCGTTAGCCGGAAAAGTACCCTTCATCAGCACTTTTGCGGTATTCGCCGCCGGCAGAGCCTACGACCAAATCCGCTGCTCGGTCGCCATTCCTCGGGCGAATGTAAAAATCTGCGGCTCTAGCTGCGGTTTGTCCGACTTTGGTGATGGAAAGACACACCAATCCATTGAAGACGGAAACATAATAAAGGCTATACCGCACATGATCGTGCTCAATCCGGTGGACGCTGTCGAAACCAAGCAGATGGTGGCCGCCCTGGCCGCCTACAATGGCCCTGCGTATATCCGGATTAACCGAAACGATCTTCCTGTCTATACTCCCAAGGATCAGGCTTTCGAGATCGGGAAAATGCATTCCGTGCGGGAAGGAAAGGATGTTGCTATTTTTGCAACAGGGGCAATGGTATGGAAGTCCATGGAAGCCGCAGAAATTCTGGCCAAGGAGGGCGTTTCCGTGGAAGTGATCAATGTAAGCACGCTGAAGCCCCTGAAAAGGGAAGAGCTTCTCGCCCACCTCGAAGGAAAAAAGGGTATCGTTACGGCGGAAGAAGCCACCCGGATCGGAGGTTTGGGAAGCGGGATCGCCGAACTGCTTTTCGGTAAGGTCTGTCTGCCTTGCAAGCAGATTGCCATCGACGATTCTTTCGGCACTTCAGCCCACAGCTACGAGGAATTGCTGCGAGAATACGGACTTACCGAAGAGACAATCGCAGCGGCGGTACGCGAGATACTTGCCTAATCGAATAATAAATAAGGAGTACCAGATATGAAAATCGGATTTATCGGGCTCGGCATAATGGGTCGGCCCATGGCCAAGAATCTTATCGCAGCGGGCTATTCTCTTGTTGTGTACGACAAGTTCGCGAGCTTTGACGACCTCGTCGCGCTCGGCGCCGAGGGCGGAACCTCCAATAAAAGCGTGGCTTCCAAGAGCGATATCATCATCACAATGCTTCCCAATTCACCCCATGTCAAAGAAGCGATTCTCGGAAAGGATGGGGCGCTGGAAGGAATCCTCGAATCCAAGCGAAAAGGCGTGATTGTAGTCGATATGAGCTCCATCGCTCCGGCCGTATCACAGGAAGTCGCAGCCGTATTGAATGGCCATGGCATAGCGATGCTGGACGCCCCGGTTTCCGGCGGCGAGCCAAAGGCGATAGACGGAACGCTGGCTATCATGGTCGGTGGAGATGCGGTTGTATTCGAGAAAGTGCAGCCCATCCTCGGTAAGCTGGGCGCCTCGGTTACCCTGGTTGGTCCCATCGGGGCGGGCAACGTCACCAAATTGGCGAATCAGATAATCGTAGCGCTTAATATCGCCGCCGTTTCCGAAGCCTTTACCCTCTCGACCAAGGCTGGCGTGGACCCTGAGTCGGTATTCATGGCAATCAAGGGCGGATTGGCGGGCAGCACTGTGATGAATGCCAAGATCCCCATGATGCTCGACGGCAATTTCAAGCCGGGTTTTAGAATCGACTTGCACATTAAGGACCTGGCCAACGCATTGGATACAGCCCATGCGCTTAATGTACCTGTGCCCCTCACCGCCAGCGTCATGGAAACTCTCCAGGGACTGAAGGTTGCGGGTGACGGCAACTCGGATCACAGCGCCATTCTTCGTCATTACGAAAGGCTCTCCGGAATCCAGGTACGTAAACAAAAATAAAATGGCTGCGATCCGGCGAAGGGTTCGCTAGAGCATAAGTAAACCGAGGGGCTATCCGGAAGATGGACAGCCCCTCTTTTTAAATCTTAGAGAGAAATTCAGTTACCTGGTGTTAGATTTGATCCGTACCGTTTTTTTCATCTTCCAGCATACGATTATACAAGTTAACCGCAAAATCGATAAACTCATTCCACTCGCTTGGGTTGATAAATGGGTTAGCCCCATTCGGATGATCGCACAACGCTTTGTATTTTTCGCTTGTATGGTTTTGGCCGGTATGGTTTCCCAGCACTATATCTACAGACTCGTTGCGTACTTTTTCAAGACTTTTCAGATGCAGATTCCGGCAATCCTCATTGCCGTATTTCGCTATGAAGTCCCGGCACAGTGTATTGACCCCGATACCGCCATAGAGACCTGCGGTATGAGTTTCCTGCCCTTCCCTTACCTCGAAGATATAGGTCATGACTCCCTCGGTGTGCCCCGGTGTGGAAATCGCACGGACCCTGGTATTTCCCAGCGTAATGATATCCCCGTCCTGGAGTTCCACATCCGGCTTGAACAACTCTAAATATGCGTACCGCACATCGGAAATCAGCGCCATCTCGGGCCGTTCGCGGAACATTTTAGCATCAGGCGCACCGAGGTATGTCTTGGCTCCAGAAAGCGAAACAATGAGTCCGGTACCGCCGAAATGATCGAAGTGGCCGTGGGTGTGGAGGATATACTTAATATTTCCTGGATTGAATCCCGCTTCCCATATGGACTGAACCAGGAGAGCCCTTGTGGTGGGATAGGTGGTATCGATCAGAATGAGTCCGTCTCCGGTATCGATTAAGTAAGAACCGACATCAGCGTTGCCCACAAAGTACAGATTGCCGAATATCCTGAACGGCTTCATGCGGTATTGTTCAGGATATCTGTAAAAGTGTTCATATTTTTCAACGATAAAAGCATATTTCGACGGCATTTATACGCCCCTTTTTACTTCATCAGGATTGAGGGAAGAAAGGAGATGATCTGGGGGAAAATCGCGCATAACACAAGTACCGCTATGATGACGAACAGAAAAGGCAGGACCCCTTTCGCAATCTTGTATACGGGAATATTGCCTATGCTGCTTACGACAAAAAGCAAGCCTCCCACAGGCGGAGTGAGGTTCCCGACCACCGCGGTTACGCACAGAATTACCCCAAAGGCGACAGGATCGTAGCCTATGCTTAAAATAACCGGCAGGAGCAGCGGAGTAAGAATGGGTACAATAGTCGCATCCGTCAAAAAGCAGCCCAGAAACAGGACGAAGGCGATAATGATCAGCATAAGCAGTACAGGCTGGGAGGTGATGCTGATAAGGCTTGCCGTCAT
>JAVEYV010000316.1:0-3321 GCA_034003305.1 Spirochaetia bacterium
CAGCCGCCGGTTCCTACGGGCTTCACGTTGCGGGTTTGGCAGGAATCCCCGGCCAGGTGCTAAAGCGAGCCAGGGAGCTCCAGGAACGTTTTGCCAGTCTTGAGCAGAAGCTTGCCGGTTCCAGGGATCAGGGCGAGGCCGATACGGATGACAAGCTCCAGGCGACAAAGATTCCGAGCCCTCCCCCAGAAGCCCTGAACAAGAAAAATGCCTGGAAGGCCGAACTGTTTTCCGCCGAGGATATGGCAATAGCTCGGATCCGAGGCCTGAATCCCGACGAGATGACCCCCTTGGAAGCCCTGCAGCTGCTCTCCGATCTTCATAAAACCCTTGCATAGCCTGTTCGCTTAATACGTCTTGAAGCGCCTGCTGCCTCCCAGACGTCTATCCCCAGGCTGCGCGTTGAAGCGCCCGGAGTCTTCCAGGCGTTAAAGGAGTATGAACAGCCCGGATTCTCCTGCGCCGAGCCCTTTGCGCCAAAGCCGCAATATTCTTCTCTCAGGCCTTCTGCCCCACTATTGCGTCCTCTGCCGCGGCCGCCTCCGGCTCCAGCCTAGGGATTCCATACCCCTTTGCGATGATTGCAGAAAACGGATTCATCCTCTTGAAGGCAGCCGCTGTAAGCGCTGCGGGAGGCCCCTGTATTCAGAGAAAGAGCTTTGCTTTCCCTGCCGCGACAAGAAGGCTGCCTGCGAGGAAATACTCCCCCTCTATCTCTATAAAGACGATCTGGCCAGCCTGCTCAAAGCCTATAAGATGGCTAAGCGGCCGTCCCTCGCGGGCTTTTTCATACCAGTATTGGCCGAGGAAATTCGCTGCCGTTATCCGGACCGGCCTATCGTTCCGGTACCGCCGAGAGCTGAAAAGCTTCGCCGCCGGGAATGGGATCAGGTGGAAGAGATTGCCCGGGGCCTGGAACGCATGGATTTTCAGGTACTGAGAATTCTCAGAAGAAAACCGAGCAGGGAACAGAAAAGCCTGGACAGGAAAAATAGAAGCCTTAATGCACGGGAAGCCTATGCGCTTAAGGACGAAAGGGCAGGCCAGGTTACGGGGCTCTCGCTGCTTCTTCTCGACGATGTCTGCACTACCGGTTCGACGATCGATGCCTGCGCAGAAATTCTTTTAGCCGCCGGAGCGCTGCGCGTGGCAGCCATAGTTATCGCCGCAGATTAGCCAAAGCCTTTGCAGAGCCTTCCGGACTGCGGCTATTGACTAATCCATTGCAGAATACTACTATAGGCCCATGTAAAAAGCGCTGGATTCTTTTTAGTAATAAGGAGAGTCGTTCTACGACTCTTTTTTTTTGGCGTAGAGCCTTTTACAGGGTTCATCGCCCGGACAGGGCTCGGATAAAACCGGTCCAGGCTCTTTAGAGGCGGCATGGCAGAAGACAGGGATGTCGAAGACAAGATCGGCTCAATTCTGGAAAAAGCGGGGCTTTTTCTTTTGGAGTTCGGTCTTTCCCGGCAACGGGGCGGACTCAAGGTGAAGGCGGTGATCTATTCACCCCAGGGTACAGGAACCGAGGAATGCACAAAGGCCTACAGGCTTATGCTTCCCCAGATTCAAACCCTCCTGGGGGTCCAGGACCCGGAAATGGAAATTTCCAGCCCGGGGATCGATCGGATAATCCGCGGCGAGCGTGAATGGAAAGCCTTTGCCGGCAAAGCGGTTAAAATGCTTTTAAAGAGCTCGTCCGAATGGGTCTCCGGCAGGCTGCTTTCGTATTCGGAAGGCAAAATTGAGTTCCAGCAGGGTGCGGAACGCGCCCTTATCGATATTTCGTCCATCGCCAAGGCGCGTTTGGATTCTATGCCCAAGGGAGAGTAAAAGATGGCATCTGACATGGCGGAAGCCATTCGACAGCTGATAAGCGAAAAAGGAATTTCCGAAGAGCTCATCGTCAATACCCTGCAGGAAGCCCTTTTCGCGGCGTATAAGAAGAAGTTCGGAACCAGCGAAAACGCAGTGGTTCGCTTCAGGGAAAACTATGAGGGTGTGGATATCTACGCCAAAAAAGTCATTGTCGAAGAAGACGATCTCGAGGACGAGGTGCTTCAGATGTCCCTGGAGGAAGCGCGACGCTACGCCGAGGACGCCGAGGTCGGAGATATCATCGAATTCCCCGTGGATCCCCAGGAGTTCGATCTGCAGTCAGTCATGGTGGCCAAGCAGACCACACGGCAGAATTTCAGGGATATTTCCAGGGATACACTCTACGCCGAGTATAAGTCCAAGCAGGGAGAGCTTATAATCGGCTACTACCAGCGGGAACGCAACAATGTGATCTACGTGGACCTCGGGAAGGTGGAGGGCATTTTCCCCAAAAAGTATCAGTCCCCCAGGGAAGTCTACCATGTCGGCGACAGAATCAAGGCGCTGATCTACGAGGTAGACAAGGGGAAAAACGGACTCCAGATCGTGCTTTCCAGAAGCCATGCGGAGTTTGTCACCAAGCTTTTGGAACTTGAGATTCCCGAGATTTACGATAAAACCATTGAGATCTTTAAGATTGTCCGCGAGCCTGGGTATAGAACCAAGGTGGCCGTATTCTCCAAGCGGGACGATGTCGATCCGGTTGGCGCCTGCGTCGGCCCCAAGGGAATGCGCAGCCAGCTTATCAGCCAGGAGCTGGAAGGGGAGAAGATCGACTTCATCAAATACGATGTCGACCCAAGGCAGTTTATAAAAAATGCCCTCTCTCCGGCTGAAGTGAAGACCGTACACATCATCGATGAGGCCAAACATAGCGCGCTGGCCATTGTCGCTGACAAAGAGCTGTCCATCGCCATCGGCAAAATGGGGCAGAACGTAAAACTGGCCAACAGGCTTTGCGATTGGAGCATCGATGTCAAGACCGAGGAGCAATACCTCCAGGACGGAAGAAATATCGAGCTCAAGCGCGCGGCGGATAGCCTCTTCCAGGATGCCGAGGAAGCTGTGGAGCCTGTGGATGAAGATGCGGTGCTGCTTTCCGATCTGCCGGGCATGAAGGGCGAATGGCTTGATGCATTTGCGGCGGCTAACCTGAGCCTTGTCGAGGACTTCCTCGCCAGGGAAGACGAGGAACTCTGCTCCATCTCCGGCCTACCGGTTGAAGACATCGAAGCCATCAAGGCTATCATCGAGGAAAATATTGAGATCGTCCAAGAGGAGACCGAGGAAGTACTGGACTCCGAGGATGAAGAATATACTTGTCCTGACTGCGGGACCGCGGTTACTCCCGAAATGAAGAACTGCCCATCCTGCGGTGTGGAGCTAAGTTTTGAATATGGCGACGATCAGGAAGCCTAAAGGTAGGATATGACGGATAACACC
>JAVEYV010000317.1:0-3310 GCA_034003305.1 Spirochaetia bacterium
CGTTCCACTTCTTATTCGCCAAATAATTGGAGCAGCCTCAAGGCTGCCTTGTTCAGGGCGTCCAAGGAGCGCAGGAGCGGAACCTTTTTGTCCAGGGCGTGGCCGTTATAGGAAACGAAGGCCGTGGGTATGCAAAGGGTGACTCCCTTGGGATTCGTCTTTAAAAAGGCGGGACTGGTGACGTCCCAGGCTGTATAGCCCCGGGCTTCGAAGGTGGCCCGCAGGCCTCCGGAGGGAAAACTGGAGGCATCGGGTTCACCCTTGACCAGTTCCTTGCCGGAGAACTCCACGATAACGCCGCCGTCGGGAAGGGGTGACACGAAGGATTCGTGCTTTTCCGCGGTCAAGCCCGAAAGGGGATGGAACCAGTGAGTATAGTGGGTGGCTCCGTGATCAGAAGCCCATTCCTTCATCGCCGAGGCCACCACCTCCGCCACTTCGAGGGTGAGTTCCTTCTTGCCGGCCTGGACCTGCAGAAGCTCGGCGTATATAGAACGGGGAAGCCGCTCCCGCATCACATTGTTGGAAAAACAGTGATCTCCGTAGAAATCCGAAAGCCTGCTGCCTGTTGAATCTTCACTAACGTACATAGGTACTCCTCCGACCGCCGCTATCAGGCGGTACGGGGAATATATTAGCAAAAGGCGTGCCAAAAATAACAAATATTTGTTATTTTATAGAAATAAAAACGCCAACTATGTAATTTATTGTCTCCGATGGGGTTGCGAGCCGGATGTGTCAGGGAATCGAAGGTTCCAGGTCTTCATTGCGCGGGCTGGGTTCGTCTGGAAAAATACAAAAATGTAGTTATCTGCTTAAAATCCTACAATTTTGTTCGGAATTGTCGGTAATCGATCTTGTAGCGCTGCAGGGCGAAACGGAATCTCCGTTCGGTAATCCCTAGGCGTTTGGCGGCCTGAGCCGAATTTCCCAACTCTATCTTCAGGGCTTCCACGACCATTTCCTTTTCAAGCCGGGCGATAGCCCCGTCAAAGCTGGAGGAGGGTTCTGTGCCTGTCGAGGATGCCGACTGAAGGCTGGGGGGGAGGTCGTAGGAGTGGATCACGCTGTCGCTGCTCAGGATTATAGCCCGGGCAATGCAGTTTTCCAGCTCCCGAACATTTCCGGGCCAGTGGTAAATCATGAGAAGATCCAGGGCTGGGCTGGAAATGCGCTTTATCATCTTGCCCTGGCTGATGCCCAGGGTCTCGGCGAAGTGGTCGGCCAGAAGCAGGATATCGGCTCCCCGTTCCCGCAGGGGAGGCAGGCGGATCGGGAACACATTCAGCCTGAAAAAGAGATCTTCCCGGAAACGGCCTTCCCGCACCTCCTTCTGGAGATCCCGGTGCGTGGCGGTGATGATTCGGGCGTTGGTCTTGATGCTTTTATTGCCGCCCACCCGCTCGAAGCTGTGTTCCTGGAGTATCCGCAGCAGCTTGACCTGCACAGTCGGCGATAGGTCTCCTATTTCGTCCAGGAAAAGGCTCCCGTCCCGGGCTGCCTCGAAGCGGCCCTGCCGGCTCGCCACGGCGCCGGTAAAGGCTCCCTTTTCGTGGCCGAAGAGTTCGCTTTCGATAAGGCTCTCCGGCAGGGCCGCGCAGTTCACCGCCACGAAGGGGCCGGCAGCCCTGGAGCTGCACTCGTGGATGGCCCTCGCAGCCAGTTCCTTGCCCGTACCGCTTTCGCCGCTTAAGAGGACGGTGGCATCGGTGACCGCTACCTGGCCTATCAGGCGGAAGACCTCCTTCATCACATCGGAACTGCCGATCATACCATGAAAGGCAATGCCTTCGCCCTTTCCCGGGCGTTGGGCCTGGAGCGTGCCGGTCTGGCCTCGGGCGATGCTTCTTTCCTCATGCCGCGCGATTCTGTCCGAAAGGGCGGCCCTGAGGCTGAGGGCTTCTTCGATGAGGAAACAGCTCCAGCGAATCAGGTCTTCGGCCTTGGCGCGTCTAAAATCCTGCTCGGGCCTGGCTTTTGCTCTCTGCAGCCCTTTGCCCCTTCCTGCCTTGTCCGAGGAAGCTTCGGCGAGGAGAAGACTCAACGCGCCGGCATTCCGCTTATTTTGAAGGATCGGGGCTTCGATGCAGAAGCCTTTACCGGCTATAGCCGTGGACACCAGCTCCTCCTGTTCCAGGGCGAGACCGCAGGGAAAGCTTCCCAGGCGAATGGGGCTGGATGCGTATTCATCCTTGAGAAAATCAGGCGCTGCGGCCACGAGGCTCATGGCTTGGCTCTGGTCCTGGGAGAAACAGGCCAGTACTTCGGAGTCCGGGAATTCCTTGGCGATTATCTGTATGCAGTGCGGAACGGCGGCCAGGACTTCGCTATGCATCATCAGGGTTCTCTGTATGGCAAAGAGGGCTGCGAGGTTTTCCGCCAGCGGATCCTTGCGCAGGGAACCTATAGCCGTCATGAAGCCTCCTTGTATCCGTCCTGGGTGGACGTTACGGCAGTATATACTTCATCGCCGGAATTCTTAAAGTGGCGGGGATTTTTTTATTGCGAATTCTCGACAGCAGGAGGAAAAAAGCCCTGGGCTGCACAAGACCCTTGCATACTCGAGCCAGTCGTGATACGGTCCAGCCAACCGATGGAGGAGCGATCCCCAACAGTACCGCGGCGGAGGGCGAGGACCTTAGGAGGCTGCGGGAAAGGGGCGGATCGCCGAAGGGTTGGCGCGCGCCCTCGGCGCAAACCTTGGACGACCGGGCTAATACCCGGCGGCTGTCGCGGGAATTCTAAGCCCGCGGAGTGCCATAGGTATCTCCTTCTTCCTGTCGTACCGGCGTATGCCGTCACAAGGCGAAGGGTTACCCGGGACAGCTCCTTCGGATCGAGGAGCGAGCTCCGGATAGCTCTCCATGCCCTGTCTGAGCATCCGGCCTTACTCTCCTCGTTTTAGGTTGACGCGATGAACAGAACATTAGCCTGTGCCAAGGAGGTAGGACTATGGATCTAGTGGTCATGAAGTTCGACGGAGCTTCCCTGTCCGATGCCGCGGGTTTGAAGCTGCTGGCTGACCGCGTACGGAATAGCGCTGCGCTTCCCCTCAAATCCGGGGCTAAAGCCAAGACAAAGGGCGGCGCGAAGGTCCAGAGCTGCCTGGCAGTCGTCTCTGCCCTCTCGGGGGTAACCGACTCGCTCTTTTTTGCAGCCGGAGCCGCCGAAAAGGCTGATCTGGGCACGGCCGAAAAGGTATGCGCCGAACTCAGGGAACGTCATCTTTCCATAGCGCGGCACCTGGGCGGCGAGGCTCTGCCGGCGGCAGAAGAAGAGATCAAGGCGCTGGTAAGCGCTCTGGAATCGA
>JAVEYV010000318.1:0-3305 GCA_034003305.1 Spirochaetia bacterium
ATGGCGAAGAACAAACCCAGAAAGATCTCATCGGAGCGGCCCAGACGTTCGCGTAAAATCAAGTAAAGCACTCCCAGCAAAAACAGCGAGAGGGGGACAATGGCACGAAGGGCAGCCACCACGTTGCGACGAATGTAAGCTCCTGGATTCATATCGTCCAGAGCCCCGGCTTCCTTGTCGGCTTCCAGCGAGGTCAGTAACCCGGAGAAGTGAGATTTCAGATCCTCGGAGCCATTGCGGATCAGCCAGGTGCGGAAATGATCGTCAGAACCGAAGACCTTCTTTACCCGGGCATCATCTGCCCCCAGCATCTCCACGTAACTCATCAGGCTGTCCTGATCGGAGCCAAAAGCCTGCATCTGAGCGGAGTAGCTCGCCTTGGCCAGAGCGTAGTCCTTCATCTGAGTTTCGGATTCGAAGAGAAATTGGCTCTGAGTATTTGTAGGTGCGAAGAAATCGATGTCATTTGAGGGCAGAGGCACTTTGGCCGCGGTGAATAGCCCCAAAAGCAGGACGGTGATCACTGGCACCAGGGAGGCAAGTGTAACCATTCCAAAGCCGCCTTCGGTATTGTCTCCGCCTTTGTTTGCCACATGCGAGATGCCGATGCCCAGGGCTAGGACCAGAGGAACGGTGACCGGACCAGTGGTAACTCCGCCGCAATCCCAGGCCAGACCAAGCAGATACCTGAGATTGGGATGCAGATAGCAGTATAAGGACAGCGACAGCAGCATGATGAGGAGCACATATATGTAGGGTTTTAGCGACCAACCCTTGAGAAAGCGATACATACCCAGGATCAACGCAATGCCAACGCCAATACCCACGGCCGCCACAAGATACGCAGCGTATCTGTTTAGCAGAAGAAATAGTAAGGGAGCACGCCAGGGCAGGACACTGCTCCCGGCTGCCTTTAACACACCAATGGCCGGTTCTGCATAGGTGGAAACGGCTCCCAGGATGAAAGCGATGCCAAGGATACTGCTCACTTTGGCTTTTTGAGGCAAACGGATCCCGATCTCTTCACCCATCGGCATGATGCCCAAAAGAAGGCCTTCCATAAAGAAAGCCAGGCCCAACACCACCATCACCATGCCCAGGGCAATTACAGATGCGTCGAGCACCGGGATTCCCAAAACGATGGTTTGAAAGAGAAGCAAATAAAGGATGATCACGGAGACGGCTTTGATCTGTTCAGTCATCTTGATCCGGATGTAGCGCAGGATCATATTGGCGGCTTCTTTGCCGCTGACCTTGAACCTCTTCGGCTCTTGCTTCTTACCGCTCATTGTGCTGAGTCTCCCGTTATGTCATATTCGGATTGTGTCTAGCTGAGGATCCCGATCAGAATAAAGAGGATCATGTTTGAGATACCGATGATCAGATTCAGCCCGATGAAGAAATACATCAAGTACTTATGAACATAGCGATTGTAGTATTTCAGGAAGAAATCGATACTGAACTGGAAATCATAATCATCAATGCGATGCTCCACCCGCCACTGTTCCAATAGACGCGGGACAGTCTTTCTCAAGAGACCGGAAACCATGGAGGCAAAAGCATCCACGATCTTCATGCGGATGGTGTGTTTCAATTTATGAGGCAGGAAGGGCCAGCCATCCACAAAGCTGGTCTTATCCCAGAGAAAGTCGTGCACTTTCTCTTCCCAGGCCTTCAAATAACCATCTTCCATCCTGGGGTTTTCAGCTTGCCTGAGATAGTCGTGCAGGAGATCTCTTGCTTTTACAAATAGCCATTCCCGCTTGCGAACGATGAAGCCGGGGGTCAGAAATACGCGTTTGCCAAAGAAATAGCGCGCTTTGGGATTGAAGAGGAACCACTTCAGCAGGTAAACCAGGCTTAGGCCCCAAGCGATGTTCCACACGATAAAGAGTAATGATTTCAAAAAGAGCATTTAAAAACCTCCTCCTGCTCCGCCGCCGCCGGAACGGCCGCCACCAAATCCGCCAAAACCACCAAATCCACCGAAACCACCACTGCTGCCGCCCCCGGAGCCACCGCCCCAAGAGCCTCCTCCCCAGGAACCTCCGCCACCTCTGCCGCCAAAGATGCTCATCCAAAGCAGTACTTGCAGGATGCGTCCCCGGGTGACGATCATCAGAATGATGAAGATGACGATGACCGCGATGCCGCCTTTGCCATCGGAATGGGAATCACTGCGGCGCTGAGCGTAGGCGGAGATGCCTTGCAGGGTCACCCCTTTTTCCCGGGCGATCTCTTGTAACAAACGCAGGCTGCCCTGCGTAAAGCCCTGATCCTAATCGCCACTGCCGAGATAGCCTTTCATCTCCTGATACACGCCATTTGCGAAGGAATCGGTGATATATCCTTCAGCGCCGTAACCGACCTCAATGCGGACCTTCCGTTCCTTCAGCCCGAGAACGATCAGAACTCCCTCATCGTTCTGAGAACCGATCTTCCACGTCTCATAGAGCTTTACTCCGAAATCAAACTCGGTCATGCCGCCCATGTCTGGGAATGTGGCAATGGCGAGTTCCACTCCGGTCTTCTCTTTGAGTTCGATAGACCAGTCATTCAGCCTGATGCGGGTTTCTTCGCTGAGCAGGTTTGCATAGTCATTTACAAATCCTTCTGGCTTGGGTATCTTCAGGTCCTCGGCATTTAGTAAGCCAAGCAGGCAACACAGCAGCAGGAACAGGATCTTGTTACACTTCATGCAGGATGTGTCCCATCTTGTCTTTCTTGGTTTTGAGGTAGTGGGCATTTTCTTCTTTGGGGTGGATTTCAATGGGAACGCGGTTCACGATCTCAAGGCCGTAACCGGTGAGTCCCACGATCTTTTTCGGGTTGTTGGTAAGTAGATTTATCTTCTTTAGCCCCAGATCTTTGAGGATCTGAGCACCTATGCCGTAATCACGCAGGTCTTCAGGGAAGCCCAATGCCAGATTGGCCTGGACGGTATCAGCACCATTATCTTGCAGATGGTAAGCCTTGATCTTGTTTAGCAACCCGATGCCTCGTCCTTCCTGACGCATGTAGAGGATCACTCCGCGTCCCAAAGCTGAGATCATCTCAAAGCTGCGGGCCAGTTGCTCTCCACAATCACAACGCAGGCTGTGCAGGGCGTCGCCGGTGAGGCATTCGGAATGCACCCGCACTAAAACCGGTTCTGATCCCGAAATGTCGCCCATCACCAACGCCAGGTGATATTCATCAGATACGTCGCTGACATAGGTGATGATGTCAAACTGGCCATACTTGGTGGGCAAACTGGCTTTTGATACGGAGTGTACCAGTCTCTCTTTTTTGCGACGATAATGGAT
>JAVEYV010000319.1:0-3259 GCA_034003305.1 Spirochaetia bacterium
TATGGAAATCCCTCCTGAGGCCCTGACCCAGGGCTATGTCCTGAAAATTGACGATTCGGTATCCACCGACGAGGCGGTGATCGTGGAACCTGCAGCCTGCTGTCTGAACGGGCAGGAATTCTTGAAGATTAAGCCCGGCGACAGGGTTTTTATATTCGGAGCTGGATTTATCGGCTGCGTCCATGCCGAACTTGCCTTGATACGGGGCGCCGGGCTAGTTGTAATGGGCGATATATCCGCATCACGGCTTAAAATCGCACAAGGGCTTTTGCCTGCCGTTACAGTGGTCGACACAGCGAAAATTGATATCATCGAATATATGCATACACTCACCGAGGGGGAGGGTGTCGACGTGGTCATTACCGCGGCTCCATCGGGAGCAACCCATGAATCAGCGCTCGCGATAGCGGCGAAGCGGGCAAGGATAAGCCTGTTCGGCGGAATTCCCGGCGAGGGGAGGGGTTTTCTAAACAGCAATACGATTCACTATAAGGAGCTGTCGGTATTCGGATCTCACGCTTCAACCATAGCCCAGAACAAGCAGATAATGTCCTGGGTCGCCGATGGTACGCTTGATCTCAAAAAATACATTTCCGCAAAATTTCCCCTGGAAAAAATTCATGAGGGATTTGAATCTTTGAAAAGTGAAGCGATGTTGAAGGTACTCATCTCCCCGTAAACCTACTGCAGGCTTCAGGAGGCGGTTGTGAAAAAAACAGGCTATATCTTATCAATAGACCAGGGCACTACCGGAAGCAGGGTTATCCTTTTTAACCATGATGGCGAAATCCATTCCATGGCCTATCGCGCGCTGCGGCAGATATATCCAAAACCAGGCTGGGTGGAGCACGATCCTGAAGAAATCTGGGACTCGGTTCTGGAATGCATTCACGAGGCCTGCGCAAAAGGAGCTGTAACTGCAAAGGATATCCGCGGCATAGGGATAACCAATCAGCGCGAGAGCACAGTTTTATGGCGCCGCGACACTGGAAAGCCGGTATACAACTCGATTTGCTGGCAGTGCAGACGATCCGCGGATATCTGCGACGCCTTAAAAGCCAAGGGATACGAAAAGGCTGTTACCGAGAAAACAGGGTTGGTGATCGACGCATACTTTTCTGCGACAAAAATAAAATGGATTCTCGATACTGTGGAAGGAGTAAGAGAAGAGGCAGCCAAGAACAATATCTGCATGGGAACCATCGATTCCTGGCTGATTTGGAATCTTACCAAAGGGGAGGTCCACGGTAGCGATTATTCCAATGCCTCGCGAACGATGCTTCTCAATATTCACAGCCTGGAATGGGATGAGGAGATTCTAGGATGGGTGGGCATACCGAGGAATATTCTGCCTGAGTTGTTTCCGAGCAGCGGCCTGATCGGAGAAACCCATCCGTCGATCTTCGACGGGCTTAGAATTCCCATCGCCGGCGATGCGGGTGATCAGCAAGCCGCGACCTTCGGACAGGCTTGCTTCAAGCCCGGCATGGCAAAGAACACCTACGGCACCTCTATCGCCGTAATGATGAATACAGGCACCAGTCCCTTCCTCTCACGGCACGGCCTGACTACTGATCTCGGCTGGAAGATTGGAAACAAGGTGGAGTATTCGCTTGAAGGGGTCAGCTTTATTGGCGGTGCCGCGATCGAGTGGCTCCAGGTTGGGCTTAAACTTTTCGATGACGCAGCCCAATGCAGTGCTCTGGCCGAAAAGGTGCCCGATACGGGAGGCGTGTATATGGTGCCGGCCTTCACCGGACTCTGCGCTCCCTACTGGGATATGTACGCCCGGGGTTTGATCATCGGGATTACCCGCGGAACGAGCATAGAACATATTGCCCGGAGCGCGATAGAATCCATCGCCTACCAGACGCGAGACATGATAGAGACCATGCGTCAGGACAGCGCGGTGATTCCCTCTTCGCTCAGGGTTGACGGAGGCGTCACGAAGAGCAGCTTCCTGCTTCAGTTCCAGGCTGATATCTTGGGGATAGTGGTGCAGAAGCCGGCGATCACCGAGATGGCCTCCCTGGGCGCATGCTATCTTGCCGGCCTTGGTGTTGGTTTTTGGGAAAGCATCGAGGAGCTGGAACGAAAATGGAAGCTCCAGGAATTATTCGAGCCTCGAATGGAAGAATCCCGCAGGGACGATCTCTATGGAGACTGGAAGAGAGCCGTGGAGCGAACATTCAAATGGGCGCATTGAGGGCCGAGGCTTGATGCAAAAAAACGCCCCGCACGGCTCATGCGGGGCGGAAGGTTCAGCGTTTAATTAAACCAGCTTATAACCCAGATTAGTCCATGTAGTATCCGCCGTTGATATTGACCACTTCTCCGTTGATGAAGGACGATTCGTCTGCCGCCAGGAAGAGTACGGCCCTCGAAACATCGCTGGGAGTTCCTAACCTTCGGACCGGAATCTTATCCGAGATGCTTCGTTTTTTTGCATCGTCCCAGTAGGTCATCATCTTAGTCATGATCGCATGGGGGGCGACGGCGTTGCAGGTAATCCCGTGGGGGCCGAGCTGGCGGGCGACTGATCGCGTAATGGACATTACGGCGCCCTTGGTAGCCCCGTAGACAAAGGTGGAGGTGTTGTCCCCGTTTTTTCCTGTGATCGAAGCGATATTGATGATTTTCCCGTATTGGGCTTTTTTCATTATCGGCGTGACAGCCCTGATAAGCCAAAGCACCGCCTTCAGATTGATGTTTATCGTGTCGTCGATGAGCTTGTCGGTTGTTTCTTCTATCGTGGCAGGAATGAGTATTCCCGCATTGTTGACAACGATATCCAGGCGACCGTATTCAGCGGCAGTCTTGCTTGCCAGGTTGTCGATCTGCATTCTATCGGATACGTCGCAGATTTCAGGGGAAGCCTGGCCGTTCTTGTCCTTTATTTCTTGCACAACCTCTTCGGCATAGGAAGGATTGATATCGCAAACGATTACCCTGGCGCCTTCCTCGGCCAGGTCGATTGCGATTTGTCTTCCGATTCCCTGTCCGGCACCGGTTATGAGCGCAACTTTTCCTTCAAATCGTGGACCAGTCATTTTCTTGCTCCCGTATAAAAGTCTTAATAGTTGCCTGTGCTTTTCTGACCGCTGATGAGGAGAATACCAGAACTTGTTCCAAGTCTGGTCGCGCCGGCCTTGATCATCTGGAGGGCATCCTCGAAGCTCTTCATTCCCCCCGAAGCTTTGACCCCCTTTTTAGGGCCCACCGTTCTGCGCATGAGTGCAACATCGGCCACTGTCGCGCC
>JAVEYV010000320.1:0-3248 GCA_034003305.1 Spirochaetia bacterium
ACTGACAATAATACCAAGGTCATTTGTGAGATTTACTTCAAGCGTTGCTCCAGACTCAGTTGCTTTAAATATTTTATTCTCTGTTAACGTCTTTTCCTTGAAGATACCTCTCGTATGCAATGGTTGCGAAGCTATGAATAGAGTTTTCGCATCTCCAATTTCAAATTTATAATTATTACCACCAAATAAAGAACTTATACCACATGATTGAAGAATAGATAGGAACAGAATCAATAGAACTGATAATCGTTGGCAACTTTTCGACAGGTTATATTTCTGTCTCATAACTAAATATGATAATCTGTTATGATTTACTGTCAAGCAGTATTACTTAATTTAACAATAGTTATTGGCGTTACCGGTCTTGAGCCGATTGATTTTTCAATATCGCCTTGCCATGGCATAATAGCTTGCCCATTGCCCTATTAAGAATTCTTGGTACTCCCCCATTTGTCTTGTGTTCATTGCCGTTGCTTCCAGAATTGTCTTCGTATTCTTGACCAGAACCCCCCCGAACGCTATTGTTCAAGGGCGAAGCTCTTATAAAGGAGATACCTATGAGCGTTATCGAATATGTAGAGGCCAGAGAGGTTCTGGATTCCCGGGGCAATCCCACCGTGGAGGTGGATGTGGTGCTGGAGGACGGCACTTTGGGCCGCGCGGCTGTTCCGTCAGGCGCGAGCACCGGCGAGTACGAGGCTGTGGAGCTGAGGGACGGGGACAAAAAGCGCTACCTGGGCAAGGGCGTGCTCAAGGCGGTGGAGAACGTGAACACCGCCATCGCCGGCGAGATCTGCGGCCTGGATGCCCTGGAGCAGGTGGATATCGACCGCACCATGATCGAACTGGACGGCACGGAGAACAAGGGCAAGCTGGGCGCCAACGCCATTCTGGGCGTGTCCATGGCGGTGGCCAGGGCGGCGGCTGAGTATCAGGGGCTTCCCCTGTACAAGTACTTGGGCGGCGCGCACACCACCCTCCTTCCCGTTCCGATGTCCAATATCATCAACGGCGGCAAACACGCCGACAACAAGATCGATTTCCAGGAGTTCATGGTCATGCCCGTGGGCGCCGGATCCTTCCGCGAGGCCGTGCGTATGAATACCGAGGTCTTCCACAGCCTCAAGAACATTTTGAAAGCCGAAGGCCACAATACCTCCGTAGGCGACGAGGGCGGCTTCGCCCCCAATATCGCCAACGACGACGCTCTCGACTTTATCATGAAAGCCATCGAGAAGGCCGGCTACAGACCCGGCGAGCAGATCGGCATCGCCCTCGACCCTGCCGCCAGCGAACTATTCGACGAAGGCGGCCGCAAGGGCTACAAGTTCTGGAAGTCCAACCCCGACAAGCTCTTTTCCAGCGATGAGATGATCGAGCTCTACACCAAGTGGGTGAATAAATACCCCATTATCTCCATCGAGGATGGCTTGAGCCAGGATGATTGGGATGGCTATGTCAAATTCACCAAGGCCTTGGGCGGAAAGATCCAGATCATGGGCGACGATCTCTTTGTCACCAACACCAAGCGCCTTCAGAAGGGCATCGACATGGGCGCCTGCAACTCCATCCTCATAAAGCTCAACCAGATCGGCACGGTTACCGAAACCATCGAGGCCATCAACATGGCCAAGCGCGCCGGCTACACCGCCGTGGTATCCCACCGCTCCGGCGAGACCGAGGACACCTTTATCGCCGACCTCACCGTGGCCATGGAAACCGGGCAGATCAAGACCGGCTCCATGTCCCGCACCGACCGCATCTGCAAGTACAACCAGCTCATGCGCATCGAGGACGAGATGGAAGGCATCGCGGAGTATTGGGGCAAAAAGGTTTTCTACAACGTGAAGTAATAGTCTCAGCCTACGCTGCCGCTACTCCGCGATGCCTTTCGGGTAAGCTAGGGAAGCGGCGGCTTCCCGTACCGCGAAGAGCGCCGCCAGGCGCTCATTCGCGCGAGTATTGGGGAAAGAAAGTATTCTACAACGTAAGGGGTTGAGGCTATTGGACAGGACGACAGGAAACGCAGGATTAACAGGTTTCAGGTCCTGTCAATCATGATAATCCTGGATTCCTGTCGTAAACTCCCAGACAGTTTCAAAGGTGAAGGCCGCTTCCTGGGAGGCGGCCTTTTTATGATTTAGCGGCGTTTCCTGTGAATCCTGAACATCGCGGTATCCTGTCCTATGAGAAACCGGGGTCAACCCCCGGTTTTTGACGTTTAGCCTATTACCTTGATCAGCGTAAAAACCACAGCCGCGGGCAGGGCGAACTTCCAGAAAACTTTCTTGACGATCTTCCAGGCTTTATGCTCCAGGTAGTCCACCCTGTAGGCGGCGAACTTGCCGGTGGTGCAAGCCCCGGGAATGCCGCCGGGCGGCACGATCCATTGTCCAGCCAGCACTAGGTTCTTCAGCCCTCTGATATAGGGAGAGGGGTAGGAAGTTCGCATGTTCACTCCCTTGGTGAATACGCAGGACTGATTATAGCCATTATGGGCGTTGCAGTACCGCTTATAGGTGCAGGGAGTCCAGCTGTCCAGAAGTTTCAGCTTGCCCCGGTATTCGGGCCAGACTGCTTCAATTTTTCCTTGAACCAGGGCGGCTAGCTGGGCTTTTTTCGCCCGGTAGGCTTCCTTGTTCCCGCAGAGATTCTTCCAAAACTTCCAGCTTGACTGATCCATTCCCCAGAGGACCTGCAGTATCTGCTTGCCCTCGGGCGCGAAGGAAGGTTCGTAGGCATAGGTCTTCAGGGTAATCCGATCGTTAAGCCAGGGCTCCACCTGAAGCTCGGGCACATCGAGGTTGGTCTCGTGCCGCACAAGATCCCGAGGGTCATCCACAGCCCAGGCCGCCTGGAACATTCCGTAAATCGGGTAGATATGGGGGTTGTCGAAGAACTCCCGAATCTTTTCGGGCATATAGGAAGGGTCCAGCAGCTGTGAGAAGGTGAAATCGGCGTCGCAGGCGGGGACGATGTAATCAGCATCGATATACTCGCCGTTTTCGAGAGTGACGCCTACAGCCTGGCCGTCGGCTACTTCGATTTTTTTCACTGGCGATGAGCCCCGGTAGGTTCCCCCCAGTTCCTCGAAGCGGGCCTTCATTCGCAGGGCTGCCGCCCTTGAGCCGCCCCGGGGAACGCCGCCGTCGCCGCTTGTAAAGTTGCCGTAGGATACCGGGAAAGAATAGGCCTTGGATTCCTTGGGGCAGAAGTCGCTGATACAGCGCTTGATCAGAGGGTGCTTG
>JAVEYV010000321.1:0-3219 GCA_034003305.1 Spirochaetia bacterium
CGCCGTCACGCCGTATCTGATCTATCCCCAGCAAGTCCAAACAAGCCTGAAAGGAAAAGTTTACATACAGCATGTCCTCATAGCGAAAAAAGAGCGGATAATCGTGAATAATCCCGCTGATGTCCGGTTCGATGTGGGCAAATCCAATACCATACACTGCATCTGCCAAAAGGGAGGTAGGAGCCTTGGGATTGGAAACCGGCGTAGCGGGCATCCCTGGTACTCTCCAAGCCTTGAGGTTGGCGGGCAAATAGTTAACCGGAGAAGAAGCGGAGCTATTGAACATCCCCAGATAGGCATTTCCTGCCTCGCTGAGCGCGCGGGCAAAATCTTGATCGCCACTGAGGTGGTCCAAGAGTGAGCGGGGGTTGAATCCCTGTGCCTTTAGATGCTCTGTAAGGCGCTGCCTGCCATAGGCATTGAGACTGTCCGACTCGGTGAAAAATACGTCGAAGGCGATGAGAACGGGGGCATCATTGGCAAGGCTATCCACCAGGTCAGCGAAATAGAGACTGGGCCAGGAAGAGAATTGTCCCAGACGGCTGATGCTCTCCTCATCAATGTCCACGATCACCACATCCTCGATCACAGGCTGGGAATCGCGATCGGAATGG
The DNA here is from genome assembly GCA_034003305.1 of Spirochaetia bacterium. Lineage (GTDB taxonomy): Bacteria > Spirochaetota > Spirochaetia > Treponematales > Rectinemataceae > UBA2256. The sequence goes on from JAVEYV010000321.1 coordinate 615, forward strand.
GCATTGAAGATGTCTAAAATGAGATCGTAACTGCGTAGCTTCAGGATCTCCAGTAGCTGTTTGGAGACAGGCAGGCTATGCAGCAAAAGGCATAGCAGCATTACCGCGAGGACGATCAGTGGCCTGCGATACTTCAGTTTCATCAATCAGGCAGGCTATCCAGAAACTGGCTGTGGGGGAAGTCCTTTCTCAGAATACCCAGGTGTTTATCACGCTGTTCAGGATCCTGTAATTCATCGTGGATCAATCCCAGGAGCAGGTGGCTAAGCTCGGCATCGCGGGAAAGAGGATCTTGCTCGATCACTCTTTCCAAAATGGGGATTGCCTCGCTGAGTTTGCCAGCTTCATACTTTGCCATGGCGTCTTCAAAGAGCGCCTGTTCGGGCATCGCCCAGAAGTATGCACTGGTTTTCTGCACCTGAGCCTCGCTGCGGCGTATACCCGCCACAGAACTCGCCTCTTTTTTTGAGGGTAGGCTGAGGTTTTTGAGCTGCCGTTTCACTTTGCTGCTCCAGGCACCCGCGGCTGAGGCTTCTTCATACAGCTGGCGAATGCCGACAACCTTGTTGGCATCCACTTTACCCAAAGCGCCGCCAGTAAAGATGATCTCAGCTTTCGCGTCTAAACCCGTACGAATGAAACCATCCAAGGCTACACTCATGTTGCGCGTGGCGCTTACAAAAGTTGAGTTTTGGTTGGGGCGGTATTCCACCGTACCCAGCACAAAACTGATCGTGCCAATCCCTTCAGCGAAAAGGGCTACCGTGGATATTGCCATACAGATGAGTATAAAGTACCTATTCATGCTAATCTCCTGTATTCATCAGATCCGCATAGATCTGGCTGTCTACCTCGCGGATGATCTCCTTGCGGTTGATGAGATTGAAGTATTTAGACGCCGAAGCGCGATCGAGATTCTTGTATGTTAAAAGGCAGAGATTGCGATACACCTGATCTTCTTTACCCGCGGCAAAGGGTAGAGCAGCCTGATATTGCTTTTCCGCCTGCACTATCTGCCCATTTTGCGCGTAAAGATTACCCAGATTGATCATCGCATCAAAGCTCTGCGGATCGCGGTTCAAGATATCCTTCAGCAGTCTTTCGGCCTGATCAAGCTTGTTTATCTCAATGCAGTACAACGCGTAACGCATGCGCACCGTGTTGTTAGCTGGGTACTTTTCCAAAGCTGCGATGAAGCCCAGTTCAATGTTGATCTGGCTCATATTTACCATGCGGGCGAGATCCTGCTGATAAAAGGACCTGGCTTCGGCAAGCTTTTGCAATCCGGAGGGATCGATGGCTTTGGTATAGTTTGAGGGAGGATAAATGTGATGCGCATCACCAAACACCACGATCTCAGGCATCGAGCCGCTATCGATCACCTCGCGATAGTGTCTGATAGCGGTGAGCCAACTGGTAACAAAATCAGCCTTGCCAATCAGAGTGGTCTCCATAGGAAACCACCATGCACCCTGGCTTTCGATGAAGTACTCCGGCTCCAGACCATTTTGCCTAATCTGCGCCTCAGCCATTCCGGAATTGACTGCCAGCATCACGTGCCCCGGAATGTCGATGAAGGCGGTTGGAGTACCCAGAGATTCCAAGGTTCCTGCCATCAGAACCAGGAGATCTTCACAATCTCCGGTCTTGCTCGCCAGGGTTTGGTGGGGATACTGCACTTCGTCCAACTTGGCGGCATCGAGATTGGACACACTGGTGTCGTTGCTGAAGCTAACGCCATTGGCCCGGTAAAAACTGTAGGCCTGCAAGGCTCGAATCAGGTTGGGATTGATGATCTGACTGGACTCGGTGCTGAAGGTCTGCACTATGTTTTGACGAACAAAGTAGCGCAACGCTTCATCGGTGGGATTTACAAAGCTTGCCAAACTGCGGCGGTATTGCCAGTTCATCGCCTTGTTATCCAGGATTTCTAGTGTCTGAGAGCTGAGACTGGGCTGATATGAATTACCCTCAAACTCGTAGCGAAGCGTCACTTCGATGGGAACTCTGCGTGCCCGGTCAAAGAGGCGATCGTTGAATTCCATGGTGATATCCACCACCTTCTCTTGCTTGGGAATCAGCGAGGAGATGGGGAATTCCATCACCCGCGCACCTACTTCGTGGACATAAACACTTAGCAATAGGTTAGTTACGCTCACATTGCGAGTGTTGTAGAGTGTGATGGTGCCGATGGGATTGAGCCTGTAATACTGATTCAAAGATGGGTAGATGGGGTCCAGGCTTAGGCTGCGGATCTCAATGACTTCCCGGCTAAGCTCTTTCACCTGCAGTTCGGCCCGGATATCGGCAAGCTTCTGAGTGATCGTAAAATCGTCCGGGCTATAGGTCTGGGCTTTGGTGATCTGGGCATATGCCTCTTCCAGACGTCCCACCTGGTGTAAGAGCCCAGAATACAGCACGTGAAACTCCACTGCCGTTTGGTTTCCTGCCACATGCGTAGTCACGGCATCCATCACCTCCAGTGCTGCATCAATCTTACCCTGACGCTCCAAAGCCTTGGCGAAATTCAAGCCGATCAATGCATTGTCAGGACTCAGAGTGTAGGCTCGCCTCAGGCTCAATTCAGCCTCATAGGGATGATTAT
>JAVEYV010000322.1:0-3207 GCA_034003305.1 Spirochaetia bacterium
AAGCAAAACCTTTAGACTCAGCCTCGGCAGACCTAACATCTTCGGTCAGCACCTTGAGATCGGTTTTTACTACGGCATCGGTCCAATAATCGCTGTCCTTCCGCTCAACACGGCAGATCCGGTTTTTAATATCCAGTTTTATAACGATATACTGCGTCCCCAGATGGATATAGACAGCATTGTCGAAGATAAGCTCCTTGGCGCTGGGTCTGTCCATTTCGCCGATCACCCTGGAGCCGCCGCCTGTTTCGTCGACGATCACTACATTGTCGGCCAGAGCTGAGCGGAGCGAGATCTTCTCGCTGGGGTAGCCCTCATCAGCCCAGTACCAGCGGCCGCTGGTGCGCCGTAAGGTGCCGCCCTCCTCAAGCAGGCTCAAGGCTTCGGTGGTAAGCTCGATCCGCTCATGAAGGCGGCGATCCTCATCCACTCCAGCACCGGGAGCAGAATTCCAGGGACCAAGACCGAAGGAATCGCCTTCGGCGAAGGGAAGCTCGAAGGCTGCGCACTTGCTGTGGTCCATGAATATATAGGGATTGTCCAGATCCACCAGGGCTTCCTCTGGTCCGCGGGAGAGGAAATATTCAGGGTGGGTGGCAAAATACTGATCCAGGGGCGAGGAGGTAGCCACGATGACCGCGAGGGAGGAGCCTCCTCTCCTGCCCGCCCTTCCCGCTTGCTGCCAAAACGAGGAACTGCTGCCCGGGTATCCTGCTATCACCGAAGCGTCCAGTCCGCCGATATCGATACCCAGCTCAAGGGCATTCGTGCTCACCACTCCCTGGATACTGCCCTCCCGCAAGCCTTTTTCTATTGCCCTGCGCTCGGAAGGCAAAAGGCCGGAGCGATAGGCCGAAACCTTGATGCCCTCGTTATCGTTGTAGGGATTGGCCAGGCTTTGATTTATGTAGCTGGCGATCAGCTCGACCCTGAGCCTGGACCGGGCGAAGAGAATAGTCTTGACCTCGCGGCGCAGGAGTTCCAGGGCGATCTTCTGAGACTCGGTGGCGCTGCTTTTTCTCAAGCCCTGAACGCTGTCGATCAGCGGCGGATTGTAGAAGACGATTGTCTTTTCTCCCGACCCCGCGCTGCTGCGATCCACCAGTTCCAAGGGTTCTTCTATCAGCGACTGGGCAAGGCTCAAAGGATTGGCGATGGTGGCCGAACAGAGGATAAAGCTTGGTTTGGCGCCATAAAAGGCGGCAATCCGCTTCAGCCGTCTCAGGACATTGCCCACGTGGCTTCCGAAGATGCCCCTGTAACTGTGCATCTCGTCCACCACCACATAACGCAGGTCCGAGAAAAACCGTATCCACTTGGCGTGATTGGGCAGGATTCCTGAATGGAGCATGTCGGGATTGCTTATTACAATTCTGCCGGTGTTTCGGGCCGCAGTGCGCAGGGATGAAGGAGTGTCTCCGTCGTAGGTCTGTATCTGCAGGGGCAGAATTCCCCCAAGGGCAATTTCGTTCAACTCGGCTTGCTGATCCTGGGAGAGGGCCTTGGTCGGAAATAGATAGAGGGCCCTGGCTTCCTTGTTCTCCAGCAGTGTCTGGACAACCGGCAGATTGTAGCAAAGCGTCTTCCCCGATGCGGTGGGGGTTACCACGACAAAATTCTTTTTCTCCCTTGCCAGCCTGTAGCATTCGGCCTGATGGGAATAGAGGGAGGATATGCCCCTGGACTTCAGGGCTCCCGCGAGAGACGGGTCCAGATCAGCGGGAAGCCCGGCGAACTCAGGCTCCTTGGGAGCGATAGTGGAAGTCCAGGCAATCTCGCCTTGAGCCTTCAGCCAGGGCAGGAAATCATCGGCGAATTTTGTAGCGGCTTTCTGCTTCATAAGGTATACTTTACACACGCGGGGCGCGCAGGTAAACAGATGTGTACCTAAACCTATGCCGACTCCAGCGGGAAAGGGGAGTATATGCCAAAAGTTTTGTCCATCGTTCTAGGCGGAGGTAAAGGAACCCGCCTATTCCCTCTCACCAAGGAACGCTCCAAACCTGCCGTACCCTTCGGCGGCAAGTTCCGCATCGTCGATATCCCGCTCTCAAACTGTATCAATGCAGGCTTCAGAAAAATATATATTCTCACCCAATTCAATTCCGCAAGTCTCCATCTCCATATCGCCAGGTCCTACAATTTCGACAGCTTTTCCGGCGGTTTTGTAGAAATCCTGGCCGCCGAACAGACCCCGGTCCACTCGGGCTGGTACGAAGGCACCGCCGACGCGGTGAGGAAAAATCTCATTCATTTCAGGCCCCAAAAGCCCTCGCACTACCTCATTGTCTCAGGCGACCAGCTCTACAGAATGAACCTAGACGAGATGTTCGAACAGCACCTTAAGTCCAAGGCCAGACTCACCATTGCCGGCACTCTCGTGGATAGAGAGACAGCCTCGGCCCTGGGCATTATCAAGGCCAATGCCGATTCTTTTATTGAACAGTTCATGGAAAAGCCGGGGCCGAGCAAGGATATCGCCGAGTACAGGCTGCCCAAGGGGATCCGTCCCGCCGGTTCTTCTCCCGAAAAGGAATTTATGGCCAGCATGGGCATCTATATATTCGATGCCGAGCTGATGGAGGAAGCCCTGGCAGGGGATGCCAACGATTTCGGCAAGGAGGTGATCCCCGAGATTCTCGTCAAGGAAAAAATCAACGCCTACCTCTTCGACGGATACTGGGAAGACATTGGAACGATCAAAAATTTTTACGACGCCAATATCCAGCTTACCGACATCAATCCGAAATTCAATTTTTACGATGAGGAAAACCCCATCTATACCCACAACAGGAATCTTCCCTCATCCAAATTGAACTACTGCACCCTGAACCAGGCCCTGGCAACCGACGGATGTATAATCACCAACGCGTCGATTCGGCGCTCCATAGTGGGAATCAGAACAATCATCGAATCGGGAGCGAGCCTGGACGGAGTAGTCTGCATGGGCGCGGACCACTATGAGAGCGAAGAAGAGAAAAAGCTTAACGAACGCCTGGGAATTCCCAATATCGGCATCGGCGGGGGAAGCATCCTGAGAAAAGCCATTATCGACAAAAATGCGAGGATCGGCTCCAACTGTAGAATTGGCAACGACGATCTGCCCAGGCAGGAGGGAGAATACGCCACCCACTACATCTTGGACGGCGTAATCGTGATTCCTAAGAACATGGCTGTTCCGGCCGGAACCGTTATTAAGACCGAGGA
>JAVEYV010000323.1:0-3184 GCA_034003305.1 Spirochaetia bacterium
CTCGATAAAACTTAGCGGCACATCGTCTTCATGCATGATATCAGCCAGCATCACACCGGCTTTCTTGTATTCAAAGCCTTCCAGATACAGTTCATCAAGTAGTTTTAAAGCTACGCGGATCATATCTGGAGTGTAGGCACTTGGGGGGAAAAGCGTAGTGGAGATGGAGTTGTTGTACTGCGGGCCTTCTTTGAAACGGTTTGTGCAAAGAAAGACCATCATGTGGCCCGCCACAGATTTCTGAGCGCGCAGTTTCTCGGCGCTGCGGGTAACGTAGGTGGATACTGCCTCTGCCAGTTCGGCGATCTCCGATACCTGTCGGCCAAAGGATTTTGAGGTTACGATGCTCTTTTTGCTCTGGGGAGCGTCATCGATGCCGATGCAGGAATAACCCCGAAGTTCGAGAATGGTTTTATGCCCCACCATGGTCATGTAATGATCGATGAACTTGTCGTCTGCTTCTCGAAGCTGCAAGGCATTTTCGATGCCATTTTGCTTGAGAAACTTCTGATACTGCCTGCCAATGCCCCAGATGTCGCCAACATCAATGCGAGCCAGAGCTTTCTGACAGCGTTCTTCATCCAATAGCGACAGCGCACCCTTGAACGCGGGAATTCGCTTGGCGTGATGATTGGCGATCTTGGCAAGGGTCTTGGAACGGGAAATGCCTACCGATACGGGCATTCCCGTCCAACGATATACGGTGCGTTTCAGCTGCCTGCCCCATTCTTCGTAGTCATTGATCAGTAGCCCCGTAAGGTTCAAAAATGCCTCATCGATGGAATAAACCTCCACTTCTGGAGTAAAGCGGGATAGCACTTCCATCACCCGCGCACTCATATCGCCGTAAAGAGCGTAGTTTGAGGATAGGAGTACTCCCCCATGTTTTTTCAGATACGCCTCATGCTTAAACCCCGGAGCACCCATGGGGATTTTGAGCGCTTTCACCTCATTACTGCGGGATATAATGCAGCCATCATTGTTTGAGAGTACAGCCACAGGGACTTTTTGCAGCTTGGGATTGAACACTCGTTCGCAGGATACGTAGAAGTTATTGCAATCCACCAAAGCAATGATCTCTTTGTCTGAAAGTCCGGTGCTGTCCATGATACTCCTTTTGGGATACATATTGTGAACGAGGGCAGCTTTGTCAAGCAGGCAATGGCTGAAGTGTAAAAAAGAGCGCTTGCCAACGGGGATGATGGCAAGCGCGGATGGATGTGTATCGGGTTTTCTTATGGGGCTTGATAAATAAATTCGTTGTTCCTGTAACCATCATGATCAGCGAACCAATCTGTGTAGGAACTGCCATTGCTCTGAGCCCAGTCTTTGAACTTCTGATAGGGTTTGGTAATCTCAGCATGTTCGATTGGGTAATCCCAAAGCTGGGGAATATTAACTCCCCAAGGCAGATTATCAACGGATTTATACCAGTTTCCAGGAGTGCTGGCGTCACCACCGGTGCCGAACAATGACATGTTCATCAGAGGGGTGGGAGCATATCCGGAAAGGTGGATTTCGTGGCTTCGCACTTCATTTACAAAGATGAAAGGATTGTATGGCGGAGCTGTGGTAATGTCAGATAATGCAATAGGAGTATGCAGCTTAAAGCTGACGTTGAATTCCACCGGCGTTCTGTAAGGACTGCCGGGCACAGTGTTTACTAAAACATCTGAAAGGATGAGGTTATTGGTATTGTTAAAGAAGCGGAGTACCGCTTTGTCCCCAATCTCGTGTTCAAAGAACTCAGGCAGGCTGGCATTTACATCGTAGATCTGAGCGCTGCTAAAGGGAAGCTCCACGGCAAAACCATTCTTTTTGTTCGCACCAATTGCCCGAAGCTTGTAGCTCATCTCCACTTTCTTCACTTCGTTTGAGGCATTGGTGATCTGATTTACGTTGTAATCTATCACCATATCATTAAAGTCATAGTCGCCAACTTCAGGCCAGAGGTCTTCAAAAGCCAGGGTGCCAACGGCATCTTCCGGGTAAGTCGTATTATTGAAAGCCAATGAGGCATCTTCGGGATAATCGTCGTCAACATCGGCAATACCATCACCATCCTGATCAGAAACTCCACCCACTGACACAACATTTGTCATATCAACTGCTGAGAGAGGATTGACGGTGACGTAAAACACTACATCATTGAAGTCATCGTCGCTGTTATCGTCACGATCCAAATCTTCAAAACCTATTAGGAACTTCTGGGATGGGGCATCGTAGATCATCACGCTGTGTTGTTTGTCCCCACTCTCGGGGTTAAAGTCTTTGTTGGAATAATACACTGGTTCTCTATCACTGATGTGAAAACTAAAAAAACCCTGTTTATAACCATTGGCGACCAAAAACCAGCCCAAAGTAGTCCCCTCGTCAAACTCGCCAAGATAAACAGTATTTCCGGAGTTCAAATGGCCACCGCTGCCATTAAGAGAAGCATTGGGGAGCAAAACGTTGTGGCTACTAATCTTGTTGGCCTTCTTGGGAGGGTTGTTGCTGTCATATGAGTAGTAACCAAGAGTATTCAGATAACCAGCACCTTCAGTGACGAAGGTAATCCACACCTCAGCGTCTTGATCGATCTTGATATTTTGCTGATTGGCGTTGTTAAGGTATTCAGGATGGCTGTTCTGGATGGATGATCCTTCAGGGAGGGCAGCATTTACTCTGGTCAGGAAATCAGCACTGATCACCTGATTTGTCATGGGCCACGGTGTTCCGTTGTAAGTGTACGATAATCCAGGTGCATTTTGAAATTTCACACCCTTACCATCCAGCATGGTCAAACCGCTCTTGTCTTCAGCCTGAGTATTGCCATAGGTGTGTGCTGCGCGATCAGCAACCACTGGTATCTCAGTAGTGGACATAAAGCCGCGGGCCCAAACACTCTTCACTCCTGTGGGTATTGTAAGACGGGTGTTATATACACCATCAGCTCCAGTAACGCCTTTCCCCATCGGTGTACTGTACTGATCAGGTTTCTGGGTGAAAATTTCAAAAACGATACCGGGAACGGGTTCTGCAGCATTAGTTAGTACTTGCAGTTCCACGTCAACCGGACGTGTAGTTTGCCAGTTAAAATCAGGAGATACAGCAAGATCGGCAACCGGAACATATACGTTATCCCCGTTATCCGAGCAAGCGGAGATCGCCAGAGCGATCAACGCAAGACTTGCCAGCAGTC
>JAVEYV010000324.1:0-3176 GCA_034003305.1 Spirochaetia bacterium
ATCATGGAGGCCAAGGCGCCGCTGACCTGAGCTTTTTTTGAGTAGAAAACTCCTGCGAAGGTAGGAAACAGCGCCGCATAGCCCAGAAAGCTCGTCGCATTGAGGAAGGCAAGGATGTCAGTGGGTGGAAACAAGGCCATGAAGGCTCCCGACGCGGCGATCAGATAGATTAGACGTGAGATGCGGGAAGGCGACAGCCTTGTCTCTTTGGCGACGATTGAAGCCAGGGCGAGAAGTTGGGAATCCATGGTGGACACCAGGGCCGCCAAAGGAGCGAGAACGAAAACCCCAGACAATACCGGGCTGACTGCTTTCGCGGCCGCAAGCAGCCATATTTTGTCCGCCTCCGAACCTTCAAGGCCCGGGATGAGAACCGAACCTAAAACGCCTGCGCCGATGGTGAAGAAAAAAAGTACGGTTGTTACGAGCGGGTAGACTGTAACACTCCGCTGGAGCGCTGTCTTGCCCGACGCGGCGAGAAAGCGCTGACCTAGCTGCGGAAACATCGGATCCGCCATAAACCACAAAAAGTAATACCCTAAAAGTTCCAGGGGAGGCATGCTCCGAGTGGCGATTACGCTTGTTGTGAAGCCCGGCCTGGCAAGGCCTACCGCGCGATGCAGGGATAGCCAGACTAGCAAGGCGATGCCGAAAAGGATAATCCCGTTGAGAGCGTCGGTTTTTGCGAGGGCTTTTAAGCCGCCCCGGGCAGTATAAAGCGCGATGACAGCGGCAACGCCCAGAACTCCCCACCGATATGGAATGCCCCAGGCGGTCTCCATGAGATAGCCCGCCGCTATCGGCTGGAGGGCCAGGTAGGGAAGAGTAAAAATGATAAGGAAAAAAGCGAATACTCTTGCCGGGATAGTGGATCCGAAGCGATCCCGAACCGCGTCCACGGGGCTGATCCATCCCCGAGCGGCTCCTTCTTCCCGCAAGGGGACTCCCACAAGGTACATGCCTAAAGCCATGAAGCCGGTTCCGAAGGCCATGGCGGGATAGAAGGCGTAGCCTTGCCGATATCCTGCGCCTGCCAAACCTAACACGGTAAAAGCGGAAAAATTGGTCGCCGCCAGGGTGAGGAAAAGAGGCAACCAGCCGAGGTTTCTTCCGCGGAGGAAAAATTCCTCGTGATTCGAGGCATGCCGAAGGGCTCGGCGATAGCCGAAAACGAAGAGGAAAAGAGCATAGAGAACAAGGGCGGCGATACTGTAGAACGCTGCGGGTTTGGACGTCATGATGCCTCCTGACACGCGGTCGGGATGGCCTTTCCAAAGGCCTGGCATAGCCCGCGGCAACGATAGGGATACTACGAGCGGACTCTAGCAAGGCTGCGGCATCGGGTCAAGCTCACAATCAGCTTTGCAAAGATTCAGAAAGTAATTCAGGATAGATTTCTTATATATTCAGAACAGGCTAAGGATATATGCCGCATCCGCTCGAAAACATCGCCCTGGTCGAAGCCTGTCATCTCGCGTTGTGCGACTACTTCATACCCGTCGACAAAAACGGAAACGACGTTGTGCGGCCTCATTGCATAAACGATAGTAGAATACCAGTCGTAAACGGGTTGAATGTTGAAATCTTCCAGATCGACAAGAATGAAGTCCGCCTTTTTTCCGATCTCCAGAGAGCCAATCTCGCCGCCAAGACCGAGCGCTTCGGCGCCGCCCAACGTCGCGGTACGCACAGCATCCCGGGCGGTCACGATATCGCGGCGGCCTTCCCTAACTTTCTGCATCTTGGGGAATAGATTTAAGACCCCCTGCATGTCCATGCCGTTGCCCGACAGAGGTCCGTCGGTGGCGAGGCCAAGGGGAATGCCCGCGGCCTGCAGGCTAAAGGCGGGGCAGATGAGGCGGCCTGATTTGGCGTTGGAAGCCGGGCAGTGGGCGACGCGAAGGCCACGCTCGGCCGCGAGGGCTATGTCGGCTTCGTCCAGGTAGAGCATGTGGGCTGCCAGAAGGCGGGGAGAAAGAAGGCCGGGAATGCTGTCCAGATAGCGCAGCACAGAGCCGCCCATTTTCGAGAATTTTTCATGCTCGAAATCCATCTCCGCAACGTGCATCATGATATCGACATCGAGACTCTCGGCTTCCCGGGCAATGCTGGCCAGGTGTTCGGAATCCACTGTGTAGGGGGCGTGGGGAGCGAAGCAGGGAGCGATGCGGGGATGGCCCTGCCATTCGGCTATGAAACCGCGGGCGTATTCGATGCCCCCGTACCCTTCGGGGGCGTCAGGCGCCGCATGGCCAAGGATGGTCTCTCCCAGGATGGCCCGCAGCCCGGCCTTATTGGTGGCTTTGGCGACCTCGTCTTCGAAATAGTACATGTCGGCGAAGGTGGTCGTGCCCGATCGGGCCATTTCCACAAGGCAGTAGAGGGCTGACCAGTAGGTAAGATCCCGGGTTACCAGGTCCCGCTCCAGGGGGAAAATCACTTTGGTGAGGCGGTTGGGGATGTCCTCGCAGGCGCCTCGGAAGGCCGCCATGGAGATGTGGGTATGGGCGTTTACAAAGCCTGGCATGATGAAGGTTTTAGGCGCTTCCACGCGCCGCGCAGCTGACCTGGCTTTGCATTTATCCGCAGGGCCGATGGCGGAAATTCTGCCGTCTTTTACCGCTATGTAGCCTGGCGCATGGATCTTCCACTCGGGATCGACGGTGATCACCGTCGCCGCTTCTACAATAAGATCGTCCATTAGGCGACTCCGCCTGACCCAGCGGCGCCGTTGCCGCCGCCCACCGCGGCCGGCTTGAGGCTACCCTTGGGAAGCTTGCCTTCCAGAAGCTGACGCTTGCGGATGGATTCCCGCCTGTCCCTGATGAGGGTGACCACGATAAAGCCCAGGATGGTGACCAAATAAGGCAAGGCCTGGATAAGCTCGGGCGGCAGGCCGATGTTCTGCAGATAGGTGGCCATGGCGTCGGTGAGGCCGAAAATAAGGGATGCGAAGATGGCGCCGATGGCCGTTCCGCCGGCCACCACCTGGGCGGCGTTGGCTACATAGCCTCGGCCGGCGGCGATGCCTGAGGTAAAGTTGGAGGTGTAGCCCATGCTAAGGAAGCAGCCCGCGATGCCGGCCAGAACGCCGGAAACGATCAGGGTGAAAAACTTTACCCTGATCGGGTCGATGCCCGCCGCCTTGGCGGCTTCGATATTCTCGCCCGTCGCCC
>JAVEYV010000325.1:0-3155 GCA_034003305.1 Spirochaetia bacterium
ACGTGATCCGTCACTATTCTATTGATCTCTTCGGGCATGCTACGGTTGAAGCTTCTCAGGCATGCTTCCACATGGGCAATCCTGATCTGCAGCTTAGCGGCTGCCAGGGCTCCAGCCAGAGTGGTATTGGTGTCACCGTAAACGATCAGCAGGTCTGGGCTTTGCTTTATCAGGATTGGTTCCAATAGAGAAAGGATCTCTGCAGTCTGCAGGGCCTGAGAGCCTGATCCTACGCTAAGGTTATAATCTGGTGCCGGTATCTCCATATCGCGGAAGAATACTTCGTTCATCTGGATATCGTAATGCTGTCCGCTATGTACGATCAGTTCTTCATGACCAGCGGCGCGGATCACCTTGGATAGAGGTGCCAGTTTTACAAATTGGGGGCGGGCGCCCACGAGTTGGATTATCTTCATGCTATCTCCGTGATATGGGCAAAAAGAGGATTTCTATGTTTCTACCTATCTGATTGCCGCTGAAATCAGAACTGGCTGCGTCGATGATCAGGGTGTGCGAGCGGTAGTTCTCTAAGTCCTTGGTGGGGGTTACTCTGGCGCTTCTGCCCCGAATGTCCGATATATAAACAGGTACTTCCTTTTTGGAATCTGTCTCGATCATGCGTAGGGATAGCTTGGCGGCGGGGATGATCTCCGAGAAATTCAGTTCGATGGTGGGGCGCAAGCTGTTCACTGTAGCGCCGTTTCGCGGATTGGAGGAGAGCAGGACAGGGGCTGTACCATCCTCAAGCCCCGCTGCAGTAAAGCTAAAGCCGGATCCTGGGGAGATCACGCCTTTGTTATCCTCCAGATTGGTCATGTGAATGGTATAACGCGTGGAATCCATGGCCGCAGTCAAGAGATATAGCTTATCGTGATCCAGGAACTGGTGCAGGATATCCAGGGGTAGGCCCTGTGGTTCAGTCTTGATGCTGAGGTCCGAAAATGAGCGGACACTTTCAGATAGAGTTATCTCCAGTTCATTCCGGGAATGTTGTTTCACGCTTCTGATCTGCGCCCAGGATGTATCTACGTAAGCCATGTTCATATCCATAGTGGCAATGTCAGTAAGGCTGAAGGGAGCTTCATAGAAGGGCTCAGCGGTCTCATCGTAGCGACCGTTCAAGTTATTGTCAATATACCCACGCATCCGGTAGGAACCGGGGCTCAGATTAGTCAATTCATAGCTGCTGCCTGAGAGCTCTTTCATCATTACCAGTAGTGAATCGGCAGAAAAGAGACTCATGTTTATGGCCTTGTTAGCATCTTCTCCCTTTTCGTAAGCGATCAATCCCGAAAGTTTGGCTTTTGAGGGATTGCCGTTTGCGAAGATCAAGGTATGCGCCTTGTCCAGATTGTTGCCGCGCGTATCCTTTATCCGGGTGCTGAGTGTAATGTAATAGAGGGTGTCATCCTGCAGCTTTTCCTTGATCTCGATAGTAAGAGTTTGACGCGAGAGGCTGATCCGCTTCTCTGTGATCGGAGGGTAGAAATAGATGGCATTGGGCAGGCTGGACTTATCCATCGGTTTATCAAAATCAATCTCGATGATGCCGCCACTGATGTCTCCCATTTCTGCCGGTGAAGAGGATAACACGGTCGGTTTATCCAGATCCTGATCGCCGCCTGTGGGACCTCGTTTATTGCCGCAGGCAATCATATTGAGGCTTATCAACAGTACAAAAGCAAGTAGTACGTATCTCATAAATCCTTCTGCAAAATGTATTTCCCCAGGGCATCATATTCCAGGTTTACCGATGCGCCGCTGCTGAGCGTGCTGAGGCGGGTATTGTCCAAAGTATGCAGGATCAGAGCAACGGCAAAATCACGGGAATTTAACTCGGCAATCGTCAGACTGGTTCCGTCGATGCAGATGGAACCTTGCGGGATCAGGTATTTACGGTCCTGAGCCGGAAACTCAAAATGGTAGTATGCCGTAGTACCCCGCTGTTCCTTGCGCAATAGTTTCACGCAGCGATCCACGTGTCCCATTACCCAGTGTCCATCCAGCCGGTCTCCAAGCTTCAGTGCCCGCTCCAGATTCAAAATATCTCCGGGTTTCCAGGCTCCGGCGTTGGTCTTGGAAAGGGTTTCGTGCATTACCTGCACATCAAAGCTACGCCGGTCAAACTGCAGCACGGTTAGGCAGATACCATTGCAGGCAATACTGGAGCCCACCCTGATGTCGTCAAAGATCTCGGGCCGGGCAATCTGGACGATGCGGCTGCCCTTGTCGATCCTGATACTAATTACTGGCTGAGTGGCTTCAATGATTCCGGTAAACATTGCTAGATGCCGTAACGCCTCTGCCAGGCACTTCTGAGCGTGCTGGATGAGCTGTATTCCAGATCACCGCCAAAGGGCAGGCCGGTGGAGAGGCGAGTGATCTTCAGCTTCCGGTCCTTCAGGATTTCCCAGATGTAATGCATGGTAGCTTCACCTTCCGCGGAAGGGATGAGAGCCAGAATGATCTCACTTGGGCGAATTTCTTCAATGCGCTTGAGTAGCAGGGGAGTATTGATCTCATCGGGGCCGATGCCGTCGATGGGGGAGAGCAGGTGCCCCAGCACAAAGTACAATCCACGGTACTCATTGATGTTTTCGATAATCTGAACATCGGCGCTGTTTTCCACCACGCAGATACTATCGTGTTCCCGGTCGCGAGAAGCGCAGATGGGGCAGGGATCGCTTTCCGACAGCATATTGCATAGGCTGCAGGGGCGAAAGGCCTCCACGGCAGTGCTGATATTTTCTGCCAGTTGTCTGGCGAAGTTTTTATCTGAGCTAACGATATGCCAGGCCAAGCGTCCGGCTGTCTTTTTCCCGATGCCGGGGAAGCGGGAAAGGCTATCGATCAGCTTTTCCAGATGTTCGGAGATTTGCATGTTTTAAAAGAGTCCGGGTATCTTCATGCCGCCGGTGAGTTTGCCCATGATGTCGTTACTGGCTTCTGCCACCTGTTTATGAGCTTCCTGCAGCGCTGCCAGGATCAGATCTTCCAGCATCTCAACATCTTCTGGATCCACCGCTTCGGGATCGATCTTGATGCTCTTCACTTCGTAGGATCCGGTCATTCCGATATTGACCATACCGCCGCCGGAGCTTACTTCAAACACTTTGCTCTCCAGCTCTTGTTGTGATTTCATCATTTCTTGCTGC
>JAVEYV010000326.1:0-3144 GCA_034003305.1 Spirochaetia bacterium
CCCTGGGCAAACTGGCTAAACTCTGCGATTTTCATGTAACTCTGGTGGATAACCGCAGTGAATCGCTGTGTTCTGACATGGCGGAGTATTGCCACCACAGCATCCTGAACGACTATCAGGACATTGGACAAGCCGTTTGCTTTGGTCCTCAGACCTTTATCGTGATCATGACTCACGGCCATGTCCACGACAGTCAGGTTTTGCAGCAATGCCTGCGCCGTGAGCATCGCTATCTGGGGATGATCGGGTCCAAAACCAAAGTGGCAGAAACCTTTTCCACACTCTCAGAGCAAGGGTACAGCCAGCAGGAACTGGATAGAGTTCACGCTCCCATCGGCCTTCGGATCGGTAGTCAGAGTCCTCATGAGATCGCGATCAGCATCATGGCGGAAATCATCAAGGAACTCAGGCTGAGCTAATTATCTCCATTTTTCACACTGACTCCACCGGATTGTTTCGTGGTTGGGTAAAATGAGTTAATCCATGCCCAATAAAGCCGCTCAAGATTGGAAGGAACTTCGCCCAATGCTCCATTCTTAATGTCATTTCAAGGTTATAGCTGGCTTATTGGCCACTTGCCACTCTCCCGCATTCTTCTTGCATCCCACGCAAGAGGATTCCAAGAGGCTTGCTTGTTGAGCGCATGCCAGGCAATAGTAAGAGATAAGACAGAATCACTCCTGGTGCAATATATGTAAAGGGATGCCCTGGAGTGTATTTGATTGTTACGTTTTCTAGCTACTGAACGAGACCCTACCGCATTTTCCGGGATGAACCGGATTATGCATTCACAGTTCACACTATGCGCTATCGAAACTTACCGGAGCGGCTGGGGTGTAACCACCACCTTAGGGCATTTTCCATTGACTAAATAGCAGCTTTCTGGATAATGGCTCGCAGTGAAAAAATCAATGAACATCTGGAGGAAAAGATGAGACAAGCCGTTGTAGTAAGCGCTAAGCGCAGTCCAATCGGTAACTTTGGTGGAGTATTTAAAGATATCTCTGCCGTGGATTTAGGGGTTATCACCCTGAAAGCCATCTTTGCGGAAACAGGCCTGAAGCCGGAAGCTGTGGACGAAGTGATCGTCGGCAACGTCTGTGGAGCAGGTTTGGGGCAAAACGTAGCCCGTCAGATCTCAATTCATGCCGGTATTCCGGATCATGTGCCTGCCTTCACTGTGAATAAAGTCTGTGGCAGCGGGATGAAAGCTGTAGCGCTTGCCGCTTTAATGGTAAGAGCCGGGGAAGCCGATGTGGTGATAGCCGGTGGCACAGAAAACATGAGCCAGATTCCTTACATCCTGAAGGATGCCCGTTGGGGCGCTCGCATGGGTGACAAGAATATGGTGGATCTGATGATCCGTGACGGTCTTTCCGATATTTTCAATGATTATCACATGGGTCTGACTGCTGAAAACCTGGCGGATAAGTTCCAGCTCAGCCGCGAAGATCAGGATAAGTTTTCCACTGCTTCGCAAAACAAGACCGAAGCGGCACAAAACAAAGGCCAATTCAAGGACGAAATCGTTCCCATCAGCATCCCGCAGCGCAAAGGCGATCCCATCGTGATCGATAAAGATGAAATGCCCCGCGCGGGTGTTACTTTGGAATCTCTGGCCAAGCTGCGTCCCGCTTTCCGGAAAGACGGAACTGTGACTGCTGCCAGCAGCAGCGGAATCAATGACGGTGCCGCCCTGCTCCTGGTGATGAGCGAAGACAAGGCCAAGGAATTGGGTCTGAAGCCATTGGCATACTTTGTGGATAGCGCCTCCGCAGGTGTGGATCCGGCCATCATGGGCTACGGTCCTGTCCCGGCGATCAAGAAAGTACTGGGTAAGAGCGGCTGGAGTCTGGGCGATATCGAACTGGCTGAGCTGAACGAAGCCTTTGCCGCGCAATCGCTTTCTGTCTTCAAGGGTTTGGAAGAGGAAGGCCTGGGCAAGCTGAATCCGGAGATCGTGAACGTAAATGGTGGAGCGATTGCCCTGGGGCATCCCATCGGAGCCAGCGGCGCCCGCATCATCGTAACACTACTGCATGAAATGAAGCGCAGAGCTAATAAAAAGGGACTCGCCTCTCTCTGCATCGGTGGCGGTATGGGAATAGCAAGTCTTTGGGAGATGAAATAAAATGGCGGATAAATTGAAACTCGATAAAAGCATGGCGATGTATGCCGAAGCACAGACTCTGGTCCCCGGAGCGGTAGCCGGCATTCGCAGACCTTACAACTTTGTACAGGGTGAATACCCGATCTATTTTGACAGTGGCAAAGGCGGCAGAGTGACCGACGTGGACGGCAACGAATACATCGATTATCTGTGTGCTTATGGTCCCATAATCCTTGGTTACCGTGAGGAAGAAATTGATCACGCGGTGCAGGAACAGGTGTACGGAAAAGGCTTTTGCTTTTCTCTGACCCAACCTCAGCAGAGCGCGTTGGTAAAAAAGCTGCAGGAAGTGATCCCTTCCTGTGAGATGGCAGCTTTGGTGAAAACCGGCAGCGATGCCACCACCATCGCCATCCGGGTAGCCAGAGCCTACACCGGCAAGACCAAGATTGCCCGCTGCGGTTATCACGGCTGGCACGATTGGTGCGTGGAAGTGAAGGGCGGAATCCCGGAAAAGCTTTATGAAGACATCCTGGAATTCCATTACAACGATCTGGACGGCCTGGAAGCCATCCTGAAAGCCAACAAAGACGACATGGCAGGCATCATCGTAACCCCCGTTGGTCATCCCCTGGCCGCGCCGGTACAGATGCCCAAGCCCGGCTATCTGGAAGGCGTACGCGCATTGGCAGACAAGTATAATGCACTCCTGATCTTCGACGAAATCCGTAGCGGCTTCCGTTGCTCCATCGGCGGAGCGCAGAAGTATTTTGGCGTAACCCCCGATCTCTCCACTTTCGGGAAAGCCATGGCCAATGGCTATGCCATCGCAGCGTTGGTAGGTAAGAAGGATCCCATGATGGTGTTGGCAGACAAGGTTTTCCTTTCCTCCACCTTCTTCCCCAATAGCGATAGCATCGTTGCTGCACTGCAGACCATCGAGATCATGCAGCGGGATAATATCCTGGATGTGATCCACCGAAAGGGTGAGCAATTTGCCATCGACGTACAGAAAGTGGTGGATGAATCAGGCA
>JAVEYV010000327.1:0-3137 GCA_034003305.1 Spirochaetia bacterium
GCGCGAAGGCAAGGGAAGACTGTCTCTCAGCTCTCGGTATTTATTGCTCCAGCAGCCCGGCGGAAAGGAAGTCAGGATCGATGTCGATCACATCGACGGCCCGGGAGTTCTTAAATGGAATTTTTTCGAGTTCTATGTCGGCAAGACTGTCTACAGAGCCCGTTTTGACGATAAGACAGCTTCAGGATACAAATACGCTATGGCTCTCGAAGCTCTCGCCTCGCTGAGAAAAGCAGCCCAGTGAGCAGGAGGAAGGTGAGAAGACGTCCATACTCACCCTGCGCCGCCTGTTTTCCTCCCTGCTAAAACTACAACAAGCTTCGAGGAACTCTATTCTCTATACCAGATCTGCCCAGGTTTGGCGAAGCTTCGTTTTTTTGCACAAATGACATAGGTGACCAGAACATAGATAAGATACGCTGCCGCGATGCCCATCATAAGCCAGAAATAGAACATCGAGCCCGAGGTATAGGCCTTGGCCGGCAGATTGATCGCTAAAATAAACGGTATAGCTAGGAGAAAGGTGAGCCCCGCCGAAAGCATATAATCGGAGGAAACCTTTGTCCTGAACTCAGGATCCATCACCCTGAGCAGGGCCAAGCCGGTTGAAAGAGTTCCGGTGGAGACACCGTAGAGCATCAGCATCCGCTCGAAATGGTAGTCGTTAAACATCCTCGAGCTCACCCACGGTACCGTAATACACACCACCAGGCCACCTGCCGAGGAAATCACGAGAATCGGCAGCCAGTACTGGCCGACAAATACCAATGAAATCGCCGCCAGGGCTCCCGCCACCATGAAGTCCACCGAAAAGCCCGATACCCTGGTCAGGGTGTCATCGTCTAAAACATAACCCAGCTTTAGAATATCCACGACACGCCGAGTCACAATTGCGCAGATAGCCGAAAAAATAAAGTTTATCCCCCAGAGATTGGCTGCGAGCTCCGTGCCTATGGATCCGGCGAATCCCAGCAGGAAACTCACTCCTTTCAACAGAAGGAAGGATAAAAAATATACCACGCAGACTATGGCAACATGAAAGCTCAGCGAATCGATGGCTTCCGAGTCGGTGGTCATGTGACCGCCCGAGGCCTTCTGCCTGTCCCTGCCCACAACCCCGGTTAAAAGATCCTTATCCTTCATGAAGCTCAGCATCTCGGCACTCACCCAGCCCTTTCGGATACCCATATTGATGAGCACCACCCCGCCGAAACACGCCCAGATATAGCCCAGAGCGGCAAAAGTAAGCCCTACCGATGCCCCTCCCTGGAAGCCCATGGATTCCCAGCCCTTGCCGATGGCATAGGCCTGGCCCGGTCCTAGGGCGAAGCCCAGGGGAAGGTGAAGCCCCAAGGCCGGATGTACCTTCGGCAGGAAGAGGAGCGTGAGCCCCAAGCCCAGGAGGGCTTGGCTGGAGTAGCCCAGGAGAATGCCCGTGGACATTCCCAGAACGCCTCCCCCCTTGTGTCCCTTTACCTTGGGCGGCGAGGAGCGGAGAGACATGGAAATAAAGGAAATATTTAAAAGATGATAGACCAGGTCGCCCAGACCGTTGGTGGTGTAGCCAAGCGCCGGAAGCAGATAATTATAGACAGGAAGCAGGATGAATCCGGCGGTGAGCGCGTTGGGAATCAAAAAGCGCTGAAAGAACCTTACTTTGGAGCGGATAAAGGTGGCCAGTACCAGCGCTGATGAAATCAGACCAGCGTCAATAAACATTTTCCACGAAAAGTCCATACTGTGCTCCTTACAGGGGAATGGTAGGCGGATAACTCCGGCAAGACAAGGGGTGCCGGAAGCGCCAGGGCGGGGCGCCCAAGCCTTAGGGTAATTTCCGGCTGCCGCCCCATATGCAGACTGAAGCTGAGTACTTAGTCTTTACCCTGATTCCTGCGTCTGGCAATAAAGTTTTCGATAAGAGACCGGGCTACCGAGCCCGGAGGGGGTATCTCGGGCAACTCGTCAATCCCATACCAGCCCAGGTGGTCTATTTCGGTTCCGTCTGGCCTTGCCACTCCGGATTTAAAGTCAGCCTCGAAGGCAAGCATCAGCGAATCAGGAAAGGGCCAGGGCTGGGATCGAATATAGCGGGGAGTAAGAATTTCTATGCCCGCCTCTTCCATCACCTCTCGCCGAACCGCCTCTTCCAGGGTTTCTCCCGGATCGACAAATCCGGCTACCAGACCATGCCTACCCTTAGGCATTTTTGCGTTGTGCGCCAGGAGTATTTTTTCGCCGTTGTTGACCAGAACGATCACCGCCGGTGAAATCCTGGGGAAATACACCCTCGAGCAGGAGGGACATACTCTCGCCCGGGAATCCTCAAGATTCCTGCCCTGCACTAAGGCTGCTCCGCAGAAGGAACAGTGCCTTGTCTGGTATGCCCAGTGAGAGAAGGCTTTGGCTTTGAGCACAAAGGCGGCGGTGCGCTGGGAGACGGAACCGACAAACTGACGCAGCGGCAGCCGGCAGCAACGGGTGCAATGGGAGCAGCGTTCATCCTCCAGTTCGGCGCTGGCATAGGTTGTTCCCTCGAAGTCAAAGGTAGCAATCCGCAGGTCCGAATTGAGCTCTTCCTTTGCCATGCTCCCGGGAAACTCTACGCTGCGCTCTGGACTGAGAGAAAAGAGCGGCAAATCCTCTTCGCAAGAAAGTTCCTGCCGCGGGAGGAGTATGTCCAGTCCCGAAAAGAGTGCGCAGGCGTCGGCGTTTATCGGAGGGTTCATGCTTGTTACATCCTAATGCTGCAGAACCGTCTGCTCTATGACCCTCAGCTGGGATCTGTACAAGCCGGTAATATTGGTCCCGTAATCCGAAACAAGTCGCAGCATATCCCTCGGATCGTTTTCCTCATCGACGCCGTTTATCCTATCGCCGGCGTCGCCCAAGCCGGGCATGATATAGGCCCGTTCGTTGAGCACCGGATCCATCCACAGGGTATAGACCGTCACGTTCTCGATTGCCCTGACGATACGGAGACTTCCCTTAAGTGCCGATATAACATTGAGGAATTTTATCGACTTAGGTTTTACGCCCTGTTCAAGAAGGTACTTAACAATCGTCACCAGAGAACCTCCGGTGGCGTTCATGGGATCGGCGAAAACAAGGTTCTTTCCATCCAGCTCTTCCAGCTTGAA
>JAVEYV010000328.1:0-3122 GCA_034003305.1 Spirochaetia bacterium
CGCGCCCATGGGGGTCTCAGTTTGATCGATCACGCTTAGCAAACTGCCGTGTTTGCTTCCATAACGGATGCTGCGGCTGAGTTCCAGATTGCGACGGCTGATCTCGTCCAACTGCATGTATTGCGAAAGGGTATAGTAGTGCAGTGTCGTGATATGGGTCAGAGGCACCTGATAGAGACTCATCACATAGGCCAGAGCTGCTCCCGCGGCTGTCGCCCCATGTGGTTTGTTGTGAGCCCCAAAGGCTTCCAGACTGCTCACGCCAAAGTGCTTTTTCAGCAGACTGGAAGCTTCTGAGGGTTGAAACTGCCAATTGTCGAATATGCTAAAGGTGGGTTCATAATCCAGCTTCAGGGTCTGGATGTATTCCTTACTGGCCAGGCTGTCGATGATGATCTCGGCGGGACGCATGCGCATGATCTCCCCGCTTAGTTCCTCCGGTACCAATTCCGTGAAGCTAAAATCACCGGTGGAAAGATCAAGGCAGGCAAAGCCGATTTTCCTGCTCTTGTCCCCCAGAAACACGCTGCCTAAAAAGACGTGAGCGGAACCTTCCATCAGGTTCTGGTCCAGCACTGCGCCAGGAGTGATGATCTCGGTAACATCCCGTTTCACCAGTCCCACAGCTTTTTTAGGATCCTCCACTTGCTCGCAGATGGCCACTTTCAATCCGCTTTTGATCAGCTTGTCCAGATAGTTGTCCAGGGCATGGTAGGGAAAACCTGCCAGGGGAACGGGATTATCATCGTTCTTATTGCGTGTGGTGAGAGTGATATTAAGGATCTTGGATGCAGTATGCGCATCCTCAAAGAAGGTTTCATAAAAATCCCCCATCCGGAAGAGCACCAACTTGTCGGGATGCTTTTCCTTCACGTCGAAGAACTGACGCAGCATGGGGGTGAGCTTGGTGGTATCCATTTAGTATTGAACGATAAAGCTATTGATCTCGCTTCTTGCCAGCAGGTCTTTTGCTTTGCCGCTTTCCTCTTTATCCGTGAAGGGTCCTGCCAGCACCACCCAGGTTTGTTTGCCCTGATGTGTTTCCTCGTAATATACGGCAGGTATCCGCATTTCCCGGATGCTGTTTACCAGGCGCCGGGCATTGCTCTCCACGGAAAACCTGCCTGATTGCAGATAGAATCCCGTGTTGGGTTTGGCCAGGATCTTGGTGGGGAGGTTAGCGTCGATCTTGAAGGCTTCCACAAACACTGATGCAGTAGTATCCTGGGTTCCCGCAGACAGAGTTACTTGAAGGCTATCACTCAGCTCAATCTCCAGCGGCGTATAAGGATACAAGAAGCTCAGATCCAGGGAGGGTCTCCGGCTTCGCAGGGCAAAGATCTGTTCCTCCACCTGGTATGCCACTTGCGAGTATTTATCCAGTTCGTAAGCTTCCCGATAGGCAGCGATGGCGTCGCTGAGTTTATCCCGCTTTTCCAGGGTGTAGCCCAGGCGATATAGATAATACTGGCGATCATACTTTTTGAGTTTGGTCACTCGTTCCAGAGCCTGCTCTGCCGAGCTGTATTTCTTTTGTTCGAGGTAAACGTCGCTGATGAGATGTAAGGCATTCTCAGCGAAATCACCTTTTGGGCTCAGACGCAGATAATTCTCGCTATTGGCCACCGCGCCGCTGTAATCATCCATTCCATAAGCCAACACAGCCAGCCAATACATCCTCTGAGGCAGTTCCGGCGTATTGATCTGACGCAGCAAGGTCCCGGCCTCGGTGTAGTTTCGATCCAGGATCTGAATCTTTGCCGCTTCCAGAAGTGCCATTTGTCCATATAAAGTCTTGGCGTATCGCTCACCAGCGCGTGAAAAAAGAGCCAGAGCATCTGCCTTGTCTTTCTTGATCACAGCGCCATAATAGGAGATAAAGGCTCTTTCCTCATCGTTAGATGCTTTGAGCGATGGCAGACGTTCTGTCAGAATGGCAACATCGCCTTTCTGATAGCGGCTTTCCAATTGCTGCAGTTCCTTACGGATCTCGGCAGAAAGTGCCAGAGCACCCAAGGATAGGAGGATCAGGAGGATTCTACGCATTTTCGGATCAAGCCTCCTTGCAGATTGTTATGCTCCAGCGGAATACTATACCGATAGTTTGGTCGTGTGGAGCTTACCACATTATCTTCATCGTCATATATCTTATTTACTATCATAGAGATATCATCCTGAATATTGGGATAGATCACCTCGATCCTATCTCCCGGCTCGATCTTGGCCAGAGCATCGAAGTATACTCTATTCCCGCTATGTGCAATTATCTTTCCAATATACTCTCTCTTGGAGCTATAACTGCGTTTTTCCTGGCTGATACCCCAGCCGGGATCGCTGAAATCGTAGAAACCGTCCCAATAGCTGCGATGCGATACATTGTCCAGCTCATTTATCAGCCTTTGCCAGAGCACCTGGTCCTGCGGATCGGCGTCATGCGCTGCGCGATAGAGGCGAGTGATCTGGGCTACGTAGTAAAGGCTTTTCATCCTGCCCTCTATCTTGCCGGCGTCGATGCCAGATGCCTTTAGCTGAGGTACTTTGGGTAGGAGACAAAGGTCTGAAGAGCTGAGAATGTAGCTGCCGTGATTGTCTTCCTCCAGGGGGAAGTATTCTCCGGGACGGCTCTCTTCGGAAAGCGCCCAGTTCCAGCGGCAGGGATGAGTGCAGGAGCCAGAATTGGCACTGCGATTGTTCATGTATGCGCTCAGCAGACAGCGTCCCGAGTAGGCAACGCACATCGCCCCATGGACGAAACATTCCAGCTCCAGATCGGGCAGAGCTTCCTTGATCTGACAAATGTCCTGGAAACTCAGCTCACGCGCCGGAACAATGCGCTTGGCGCCCAGATCACGCCAGAATCTGGCCGCTTCCACATTGGTCACATTGGCCTGCGTGCTGATGTGGATGGGTAGTTTACTATGCTGTCTTACGCTGTTGAACACTCCAGGATCTGAAACGATCACGCCATCGATCCCCGTTGTATCCAGCCACAATATGAAGTCCCTCAGCTCGCTCAAATCAGCGTTCTTAAGGTACGCATTCAGAGTGAGGTAGAGCTTGGCTCTGTGTTCATGGCAGTAGACTGTGGCGAGTGTAAGTTCCTCGCGGCTGAGATTGGTGGC
>JAVEYV010000329.1:0-3114 GCA_034003305.1 Spirochaetia bacterium
TAAAAACCCTGTCGCCGGGCTTAATCTTCAAGAATTCCTGCCCGTTCAGACAGCAGGCTGCAGGTTCCACGATCACCGCCTCGTCGGTGGATACCGAATCGTCAATTTTCAGGACATAGCCCTGGGACAGGGCCTCAGGAGGGATTTCCATAAATTCGGCGAAGGTGCCGTGGAAATCGAAACCAATCGTACGGAGGTTTTCGCACATATTGGTGACGCCGCTTCTGCACCATCTGCAATGGCCGCAGCCGATCGCCGGAACTGTCATCACCCTGTCTCCGGGCTTGAATCCTCGAACATTCTTTCCGACTTCCTGAACAATGCTGCTCGCTTCGTGACCCATAATTCTGGGCGCGACTATTCTTTCGCTTCCGAACCTGTATGTGCGAAGATCGGTGCCGCAAATCGCCGCCGAGACAATTTTTACAAGCATGGAATCGTCATGCGCATGGGGAGCCGGATACTCCCGTATGACCAGTGATTTGTCCTCGAGATACGTAAAAGCCTTCACCACAGACCTCCTATCCTTTAGCAAAAGGCCTGCGCCTGCCAGCTAAAAATCAAAGCGCAGTGTCTCCTGTCATTTTACGATCACTCGCCTGAACTTATTCCTGTCGGTAGTCGCAATGCTCATGCCGATGGCGATTATGCCCAGAATAACCATCTGTGTTTCCATTCCGGTGCCCATCATGCGCAGGCCGGATTGAATCCATGTGATGATTATTACACCCAGCAGCGTATTCTGGGGGCCTCCGTTGCCTCCCCGCAGCGATGTGCCTCCGGCGACCACGCTAGCGAAGAGAGGAATCATCATCTGACCTCCAATCTCCACAGAGCCCCCGCCGAGCTGGGACATGTAGAATACACCCGCAGCTCCCGAAAGAATGGCGCTGAGCATGAACACCTGGATTCTCTGGCTATCCAGGTTTATGCCCGAGAGCACCGCCGCCCGGGCATTTCCGCCGATCGCATAGGTCCTCCGGCCGAAGGGAGTAGTCGCTGCCAAGACTGCGCAGAGTATCCAGATTGCGATCGACCAGTGGAATACCGAAGGAATCCCTGCGATAAAAGTTGTGGCAATTGACCTGAAACCCTCATGTTCCATCAAATGAAGAAAACCCTTGGACATCAGAAGTGAAATTCCATCAACGACAATGGAAATACCCAGGGTCGCCATGAAGGAAGGCACTCCAAGCTTGGCCACAAGAAAACCGCTGACAAAGCCTATTATCGCGCAGCCGAGCAGCGTTATGGGGATAATCCACAGGCCGAAATCGTCGATATAGAGTACGCAGAGAAGGGCGGAAAATTTCATCACGCTGATGCTTGAAAAATCAAAAGATCCCATCATGACCACAAAGGTCAGCCCGCAGGCGGCGATCAGAAAATAGGACATGGCGTAAACCAGGGTGACAAAGCCCTGATAGCTTAAAAAGGTCGGATTCATCGCCTGGAAGATGAGTATCACCGCCACGACAACGAGGAAGGGTATGCGTGTCGGCGAGGCGACGGTCTCCGCTATAAAGCGGCCGAAGGACCTCTGTTCAGTATCCTTGCTTTGGCTCATGCGACTTCCACTCCCCTCAGCTCACCGCCCTTGGAACTGATCACGATAGAAATGATGAGTATCAAACCGACGATGAGGTCTATGACCTCGGCGTCCAGCGAAGACAGATAGAGCCCTCGGTAAATAACCGAAAAAGTGAGCGCTCCAAGGATCGTTCGCTGCGGCCCGCCCCGTCCTCCAGAAAGAGGCGTGCCGCCCAGAATGATGGCGATTAACGGCCGTACGACATTATTCATGCTGAAAGAAACGGGGACAGTTCCTCCCAGGTGCTGAAACAAGACAATGGATCCGATGCCGGAGAATAGTCCGCTGAGCGCGAAGGCTACGATCTTATACTTTTCCACATTAATGCCTGCCAGCCGGGCTCCTTCTTCGTTGGAGCCGATCGCATAAAAATAGGTTCCTAGTTTTGTGCGTTTCACTATGAACACCGAAAGCAGGATAATCGGTATCGAATAGAGAAGCGGTGTTGGAACGTAGGGAATCAGGTCCGCTGTAAGAAACTTATAGCCAGGGACGTTTCTGGGATTTCCCTTGGAAATTATGGCGGTCAAACCCCAATAAATTATTAATACGCTGAGCGTGAGGATGAAGGAAGGAATCCGCAGCTTGACGTGAATCGTACCTATGCAGAGCCCGGATACAAGTCCGAAGAGCGGGAAAACCAATAAAGCTATTGGTCCGATTATTGGAGTGAGCAGCCAGAGAAAAGCGCTACCAAGCATCCATATTCCGATAAAGGATTGATCCATCGATCCGAGCAGCATTACGAAGGTCGGACCCACAGAGAAAAGCATCAAGGTAATGAACTGCCGCAAGGTAGCGGTCAGGTTTGCCGGCGACAGAAAACGTTGATGGTAAAGAATGGAGAATAGAATAATCAGTCCGAAAAATATTACGATCACAGGATAGTTTTTGACTATGGAAAGAATCGTGAGGCTTTTTTTTCGGGTTACTGTGCTCATGCCTGTAGTACCTCTTTTAGCTCTTCCTTAGAAATTATTTTCTGGGCTTTTCCCTGCTGCATCATGAGTACACGATCGCACAACGCTGAATACTCTTTGGGATCATCGCTTACCAAAATCATCGAAATACCCTGTTCTTTCATGGTGAGAATTGTTTCATAGATATCTTCCCGCGCACCGACGTCGATCCCGATAGTCGGATCTTCCAAAAGCAGAATAGCGGGCTTTTTTTCAAGCCATTTGCCTACTGTCACCTTTTGTTTGTTGCCGCCGCTTAAAGAGTTCACGGTTGTTGTGACGTTGGGCGTTCTTATTCTCAACTGTTTTGAAATGTCTGCAGCAAGGGCTTTTTCGGTCTTGAACTTGAGAAAATGCACAATTTTAGTTACGATTTTTTCGATATTCAAGATCGAAATATTTTTTGTTATCGGCCAATCGTAAAAAAGTTCGTTGCCGATCTCTCCGGAAAAATATCCAACTCCTTTTTTCAAGCGGACATGGGGAAGCTCGTGATTCTTGGTCGATCTGCCCCGGACAAGAAGACCGCCATTATCGTAACCGTTGATGCCGGCGATCGTTTTA
>JAVEYV010000330.1:0-3103 GCA_034003305.1 Spirochaetia bacterium
GAGCGTTGCTCAAAGCCCGGGTGTAATCCTCTTCTGGATTGAGCCAGTCTTCGATATTCTGCCTGGAAATCTCCCTGCGGTACTGAATCACCTCTTCCTGCCAGAAAAGCTCAGAATCGGGAATCAGGCCCAGGGCCTTCTTCAGCGTAAGCTCGGAGTCGGCTATCCCTTGTATCGCCAAAGGATCCAGGGATGGACCTCCTCCGCGCTTTTCTTCGAATGCTTCCAGATCGGCGATAAAGGCGGCGTTTTCTTCAGCGCCCTTGTTGATTTTCAGCATAGTGGCCAGCCCGCTGGAGGCCGGGCCGAGGATATCGAAGACGCAGAGGGAGCCGTAGCCTGCGTTGCGGCAGGCGATCGCCTGCTCTGCGTAGGCCCAATAATCGAATTCGCTGTCGTGCGCGCCGATGGCCTCGCAGAGAACAATATGGTCGAAGTTTTCGTGGCCGAAGGCTTCCCTTGGCCAGCCGGCCGCCGTCAGCCGCGGGCTGGCCGTCATGGGGCGGGAAAGCTCGGGGAGGTCGCCGACAAGGCGGGAAAACTGATCGAGCGCTTCGTCGTTTTCCAGAAAAGCGAAGAGGCTGCCCTCGCCGAGTCGGCGCAGCGCTTCCAGAGCGTAAAATCCTTTTCGGGGGTCGAGAATGAGAAGGGATGCGCTGGACGCCATCTTTAGATGATCGAAGAGAAACAGTCTGGCGGCACGCAGTCGCGCCGAGGCCCCGCCCTCGGCGCGGGTCCTCCAGGTTTTTCTTCTTTCGCCTTCCCTCGACCAGACGGCGCCGCCTTTTGCCAGTTTCCGGTCGGACTGTTCCCGGTCATCGGCCTGTAAGGATAGTTGGACTTCGCGCCTCTGGAGAATTTCATCCTTTCGCTGTCCCTCGAGACCCAAGGAACCGGGAAAGTAGAAAATCCTGTTTTTCAAGGTATCGGGCAGGTACTGCTGGGCTGTCCAGTGATCCCGGTAGGCATGGGGGTACTTATAGCCCTCGCCGTGGCCAAAGCCCTGGGAATCCCTGCTGGCATCCTTGAGATGATTGGGAACCTCCGCGGCTTCTTCTTCCACCGCCTTTTTCGCGTCGAAATAGCCCATGAGCGAGTTCGACTTGGGGCAGGTGGCCAGGTAGAGCGCGGCCAGGCTGAGGTGATATTGTCCCTCGGGCATGCCGATACGATCGAAGGACTGTGCACAAGAGTATACAACCTGAATCGCGGACGGGTCGGCAAGACCGACATCCTCGGCTGCGGAGATGAGCATGCGGCGAAAAACAAAGGCTGGATCCTCGCCCGCGTAAACCATTCGGGCCAGCCAGTAAAGGGCTGCGTCGGGGTCGGAGCCCCGAAGGCTTTTTATAAAGGCGCTGATCGTGTCGTAGTGGTAATCCCCATCCTTGTCATAGAGGACAACCCTTCGCTGTATGCTCTCCTCGGCTGTACCCATGTCCACGTGAATGCGGGAGCCTGCCTCCGGGGGCCAGGAATCCACCGAGGTTTCCACCGCCAG
Organism: Spirochaetia bacterium; assembly: GCA_034003305.1. Lineage (GTDB taxonomy): Bacteria > Spirochaetota > Spirochaetia > Treponematales > Rectinemataceae > UBA2256. The sequence goes on from JAVEYV010000330.1 coordinate 1,502, forward strand.
TTCCAGGGCGTTTAATAGGCTTCGGGCATCCCCGTCGGCGCTGCGGATGAGGTGTTCCAGGGCTCCTGGTTCAAAATCAACAGCATAGGCCCCGTAACCCCGCTCAGGATTGCTCAGGGCAAAACGGGCAACTGCCAGAAGGTCGCCTTCTTCCAGGGGCTTGAGGAGAAAAACCCTGGATCTGGACACCAGGGCCCGGTTTACCTCGAAAAAGGGATTTTCGGTGGTAGCGCCGATGAGGACCACCGTGCCGTTTTCAACCCAGGGGAGGAGGGCATCTTGCTGGCTTTTATTCCAGCGGTGAACCTCATCGACGAAGAGAATCGTTTTAAGGGAATAGAGTTCGTAATGTTGGCGAGCCTTGTCGATCGCCTCGCGCAGCTCGCCGACCCCAGAGAGCACAGCGTTGAGGGCGATAAAGGCGCTCCTGGTGCTGTTGGCGATAATCCGGGCCAGGGTAGTCTTGCCCGTGCCCGGAGGACCCGAGAGGATTATCGAGGACAGTTGGTCTTTTTGGATCGCCCGCCGTAATAGTCTCCCCGGGCCGACGATATGCTCCTGTCCGATGAACTCGTCCAGGGTTCTGGGCCTGAGCCTCGACGCCAGGGGCTCCCGGGACCCATCGCTGTTGTCGGATGATGCTGCGGAATTCTTGCCCGGAGCGGCTGCGAAGAGGGGGTTGGATTTCTCCCTGGCCATCTTATTCGGCCGACCAGCCCGACCACGTGCCCGATGCGTATTTGTTGGAGTACAGGGCGTAACCGGTGCTGGAGCCCTGGGAGGCAAGGCCGATCAGGATTTCGTTTCCTGTGGAGGCGCTGTGCACGGCCAGGACAGCCTTGCCGTATATGGTTGTGGTATAGGAGCTGGCCGGCGTTCCGAAGGCTGTGTCGGAGCTGGTCCCGTCCAGGACAGCCTCGGTGGCTTTGTCATATTCGTAGTAGCCGGCGCTTGCGTGGGCGATGAGAAGCCGGTAGACCCCTGAGCCGGGAGTTGTTTCAACCTCCTGGACCATCCCCAGGGCTTGCTTGGCTTTTATCGTTTTGGCAGTGCTCCACGCGCCGGCGCTGTAGGTGTAAAGATAGCCGTCCTGGGTGCTCAGGTGGATATGATTGTCATGGTCCGCAGCGATGCCTCCGAAGGTTTTGGCGCTGCCGGGTGTTACTTCGGACCTGGCACCGGCTACTCCAGTGAATTTGTACACTGTTGTGGACGTAGAAGCTAAAAAGTCAGCTGCTCCGTCATGGCTTACGCCGATCAGGGCTGTGGGGAGATCGATTAACGTGGTAGAGGCGAAGGCTGCGGTTCCATTGGAGTAGTGGAGGCTGTATTTTACCGCCGCCCCTGTCCCGTTGTGGGCCAGGGCGAAGAGTGTGTTGTTCGCAAAGTAGAGCTCGTCCAGGCTGAGTCCGTCCAGGCTGCCTAAAGGAACAGCTGTCCAGGTGGTACCAGCTGCCGTCCCTTTGTAGACCGCCGGGCCGTTTTTTTCTACAGCTACATAAAGGGCTGCTGCCCCACCAGATACGAGACTATAGGCATAATAATCAGTATCCACGGTTCCAATGCCTAGCGGTAAAATCTTCCAATCGCCCCCGGCTATCG
>JAVEYV010000331.1:0-3102 GCA_034003305.1 Spirochaetia bacterium
CAGGGAAAGATGTTAAATCCTAGTCCAAGATTTGCGTTCCATCCAACCTGAAGCCCCGTGTCGAGCTGGGGCAGCGAGGTGAACGAGAAAAGCGCCCCGCCCCCCAGGTCCAAACCCCGACCCGGTGAAGCGTAGGCCTGTCCCCCTATAAAGAAGAACTGCAGGCAGAGAATGCTGCAAATAAAGAAGGCGGCAGGTTTTTGTCTCATTTCTACCTTCTAATTTACGATAAAAAGCGTTAAATTGAAAGAATATCGCCATGCATAGTTACAGAAGATCGAAACAACCGCCTCTTTCCGCCCCGTGGAGCCCGAGGATTTTACCCGCCGTTCTGCTCGTATGCCTGCTGCCGATTCTGGCTGCTTCCTGTTCCAAAGGCTACAACAGGGGAATGAAACTACCCCAGGACCCTCAAGTCGTTTCCGAACTGGGCTGGGCCGTGGTTAAAACAGCCTATGCAAAGCTGAAAACCGAACCTGACTCCGTGTCGCCGGATGCCGGCCTCGTGCGGGGGCGCTCCGTTTTTCAATGTACAGCCCGTTCCATCGACCCTAAAGGCCTGGAGGCGGGGGGGCTTTGGTACGAGTATGGCGATGGGGGAATTCAAGGCTGGCTCCATCAGGACGAACTCGCCATCTTCGATACCGAGGCTCAGGCAAAAAAAGCCGCTGAAGGCATCATCGGAGGCTAATATGACAGCAGGAAATACATGGACTTTATAAAAACCTGGCTCCTGCCGCCGGCAATCGGAGCCATTATCGGATATTTTACAAACTGGTTGGCAATAAAAATGCTCTTTCGTCCCCTAAACCCAATCTACATCGGCCGTTTCAGGCTGCCCTTCACGCCAGGCATTCTGCCCCGGGAGCGGCGAAGGCTCAGCGATTCGGTGGGCGAGACCGTCTCAAAGGAACTGCTGACCGGCGATGTTTTCCGCAGCAGGCTTGAGGATCCCGCGCTGAAGGATAAAATCGAGGAAGCGGTCTATGCAATTGTCGATGAAGCACTTCATAAAGACGCCTCGGCCTTTCTTCATACACTCTCCGTAAAAATTGATTCCTCAAGGGACGAAGAAGGTTTTTCCCAGACCGAAAGCCTTATCCTGGAATCGCTCAAGACAGCCCTGAGTTCCAGGGAGATCAAGGAGGCCTTCGCTTCGGCCCTTTCGTCGACCATGGGCGACATCGAAGCCCTGCCTATCAGGTCGCTCTTGAGCCCGAAAGCGCTGGAATCCCTCGCCGCCCGCTTAGCAGGCTCCCTGGGCGAGGAGGCTAAGCAAGAGCAGATCCTGAAGGTTATAGCCTCCGGAGGCAAGGCCGGGGGCGCCGCGGCGGGACTTCTTTCTCTGGAGCTGAGGGCGAGCCTGCTCGATTTCGGGGCGAAAGCACTCTATTCCCGGCTGTTGCCGGTTTTGGAGGCATTGCTGGCCAGTCCGGAATTTAAAGCTCAGCTGAACGGATTGGGCGTATCCATATTGAAAAAAGCCATTGGACGCCTTGGTCCTCTCCAGCGGCTGATCGTGAGCGCCGCCAACTACGAGCGCACCCTTACCGATTCGATGCCGGAAACGGTTCAGGATATTTCCCAGGCGCTGGTCAGCCTTCTCAAGGACCAAAAGACCGCGGAGGACCTGGTGCAGTCGGTGCACAGATACGTACTTAACCCGCGGCTGAGCCAGGACGGTGCTGTAGCGGAAGAATCATCCGCTCCCGGCGAACTTCGGCAAGCCCTGCAGATCCTCATGGAAGGACTCAGCGCCGAGGGCGAAGACTTTGCCTCGCGGCTGGCCCAGGGATACGAATCCATCGCCGATCTCTCGCTGGGGGAACTGTTCCCCGGACTGTCAGCAGGACTGTCCTCGGGGCTTGCGGCGCTGATTCTCGGAAGAGGGGATGAACCGGCGGATTCGGACGGCGGCCTTACGCCCAGCGCGGGATCCCTCCTGTTCTCAAAAACACTGGTAACCTTTCTGGATGTCTATGCTGAAAAGGTAAAAGGCAAGAATCTTGGCGAGATTCTTTTATTGGGAGAAAAGGAAAGACGAGCCCTGGCGTCGCAATTCGCCAAGGCAGCGGTGGCGGGGATATCCGCCTATGCCGAACGCCTGGTCGACGCCCTGGATATCAGGCAGATGGTGGTGAGTAAAATCGACAGCCTCGATATGGCCGAGGCTGAGCAGCTTGTGCTACAGGTTGTGAGTCGCGAGCTCACCTGGATTACCGTTCTGGGCGGGGTGCTGGGATTTTTCATCGGCTTTATCCAGAGTCTGGTATCACTGCTTTAGCCCCGAGTCTGACCCGGGCTCCCTTCTCAAGGGCGGCAGGCCTTCAGTATTGCTCCAGGGGCCGGGCAGCCAGCCAAATCTTTACTTCCGCACAAAGGTAAAAGGATCCGACAACCAGGACCATGGCGCTCTGTTCTTTCGCAACAGCGACAGCCTGAGCGATGGCTGCTCCGGTGTCCTCTTCAAGCTGAGCCTCAAAGCCGCTGCGCAAAAAGCTTGAATATACCAAGGCAGGATCACTGGCCTTAAAACTTCCCGGTTTTGTCACGATTATTTTATCGAAGTGGGGAGCCAGGAGAGCTGCCATCTCCTGGTGACGCTTGTCATGGGCACAGGCGAAGAGCAGTATCCGAGGGCCGGGAAAGAGGCTCTTCACCGTCTCGAGACAAAGGTGAACGGATTCGGGTGTATGAGCTCCATCCAGAACAATCGGCGGATGCAGGGCTGCCAGTTCGAAGCGGGCCGGTATTCTTGCTTTATTCAAACCTTCTGCAACCGCCCGGGCGTCGAGGCGGGGAAGGGCTGCGGCGCAGGCCAGGGCCGCCAGAGCCATATTCTGCCCCTGGATCTCCCCGATAATCCCGCTCTCCACCGCAAGGCCTTCGCTGGGCAGTATGTTTTTCAGCGCCGAGTCCGATCCGGGCGGGCAATAAAGCCTGCAATGAGTGCCCCGGGTATCGACCCGGATTTCCTGGGCTTGAACATGGGTCCCATACTTGAAGTCCGGACACTCAAGTCCCCTTGCCTTTTTATCGAAGACAGCCATGGCTTCCGGATGCTGTCTGGATATGCAGACTGGTTTTCCGGACTTCATGATG
>JAVEYV010000332.1:0-3098 GCA_034003305.1 Spirochaetia bacterium
GCCGGGAACCGCAGAACTTGGACTCCAGGATCGTTGGCACTCCTGGTTCGCCGCCTTTGGGCCTTACGGGGCCCAACCAGAGGAGCAGATCGTTGTGGTCACCATGGTAGAAGGAAGCAATCCCTGGGAATGGTGGGCTCCCTACGCATCCAATCTGATCTTTCAATCCGTTTTCGCAGGCCAGGACGCCGAGAACGCGGCAAAGGCCATCGGGCTCAAGCTGAATGAGCCGCACCTGCAGGGGAGGGCGGAATGAGACATTTTCAGCTGCCCAAGTTTATCTCCGATCTTGACTTTGCCATCCTCATCCTTTCCCTTCTGCTCACCTCGATAGGCATCGTATCGATTTTTTCTGCCGGCATCGATACAGAAGGGGTACGCTTCTCCAACGAGTACAGTAAACAGATCATCTGGGCGGGTTCGGGTCTTGTAATCATGATTGCAGCCATGGCATTGGATATATCCAGACTCAAGGATTACACCCTATTCGCCTACATGGCCATTCTTCTTATCCTCTTGTATACCCGATTCGCCGGTAGGGTGGTAAACGGCGCCCGCTCCTGGATCGGAGTGGGCGAATATGGAATCCAACCGGCGGAATTCGCAAAGACAATTACCATACTGTTTTTAGCCCGCTATCTGGACTCTTCCGAACAGTCCAGCAGTTTTAAGCGCCTCATCATAAGCTCGATCATAATCGGTATACCGGTTCTCCTCATACTATCCCAGCCGGATTTCGGCTCAGCCCTGGTGTTTTTCCCAATTCTGATCGTCATGCTCCATGCAGGCGGCATCGACAGACGGTACATTCTCTTTATCCTGCTTTCCATTGGGTTTACCTTCACTTTCCTCATGCTTCCATTGGCCGGAAAGCACTTTTTCTCCGATGGCAACATTCTCGATCTGTTTTTTCAACGTCCTGAATACGTGGTAATGCTGTGCAGCCTGTTTTTCATAGCTTTGGCGCTCTCTCTCTGGGGCTGGCTCGTTTTTAAAAAACAGTATTATTTTTGGCTCAGCTATGTATTTTCTGTACTCGACCTCTCCATACTGCTCGCCTACGCCGGCCACAAGGTGCTTAAAGAATATCAAATCATGCGCCTCATGGTTTTCCTCAATCCCAATGTCGATCCTCAGGGCGCCGGCTGGAACATTATTCAATCGGTGACTGCCATAGGTTCGGGGGGACTGGCGGGGAAGGGCTTTCTCCAAGGGACCCAGAGCCATGCCCGCTTTATTCCACAACAGAGCACCGATTTCATCTTTTCCATAATTGCAGAAGAATGGGGATTCCTCGGCGGAATTCTTCTCATAGCACTCTTTTGTTTTCTGCTCTACCGCATGCTCGGATTGGTATCCAGCACGAAAGACAAGTATTCAATGCTTGTCTGCAGCGGTTTTTTTGGAATGTTCTCATTCCATTTCATGATAAATGTGGGAATGGCCATCGGCATAATGCCCATAACCGGAATCCCGCTCTACTTTATATCCTATGGAGGCTCCTCGCTGTGGGCAGCCTTTATGGCGATAGGGTTTCTCCTGGGAATTTCTTCCCGAAGGTATAGAATGTGAAACAGCTCAGCTTTATCGACCCCTTGAAAGACCTTGGCCACGAACTCCTGGAGATACAAAAACCCTCGCGCTATCTCGGGGGGGAACTGGGTTCGCACCCGCCGGTGCAGGAAACCGATGCTCGCTTCAGGTTGGCGCTCTGCTTTCCCGACCTTTACGAGATCGGCATGTCCAATAACGCGATACGTTGTATCTATAACGATATAGCCCGACTCTGCGCCGATGAGGTTATCTGCGAACGAGTCTTCGCGCCGGCCGGGGACTTTGAAGAACTATTGGCGGCCAAAGACATGCCGCTTTTCACCCTCGAAAGCGGCATCCCCCTCAAGGCTTGCGACATGCTCGGGTTCTCCATCGGGTATGAACTGCTGGCAACCAATATGCTCACCGTACTTGAGCGGGGAAAGATTCCTCTGCGGGTAGAAGAGCGGGGCAATAGCGACCCCTTGATTATCGCCGGAGGTCCGGCTTCTACCAATCCTCATCCCTTCGGAACCTTCCTGGATGCCGTGTATATTGGGGAATCCGAAGCGGGCTTCTATCCTCTTTTAAAAGATTTAGCCGACATGAAAAATGAGGGTGCCGATAGGGCGGCCCTGCTGGAACGAATGACAGCCTGCGAAAGCATCTGGATATCACCCCGGCATAAGCTAGGAAAAAATCCGCCAGCGGCTAAGGCCAAACGAAAAACTCTTCGAGCTGTCTTTCCAGATTTTCCGAGCTCTGCATCCAGCACAGCCTTTCCTGTGCCCGTGCTTCAGCCTGTGCAGAACCATGGATCGGTGGAGATAATGAGAGGCTGTCCCAACGGCTGCCGCTTTTGCCATGCCGGGTACTACTACAGGCCGCAGAGAATCAAATCCCAGGAAATTATTAAAAAGGAAGTGCAGGAACTGGTACAGAAGGCAGGACACAGGGAGATTACCCTTGCATCCCTCTCCTCGGGCGATTATCCGGATATCGTCGGTCTCTTCACCCAGCTTAATAAAGCGTGGAACTATCGTTCTGTGTCCTTCCAGCTGCCGAGCCTGAAGGTCGATAGCTTTACGCTTCCATTGTTGGCCGAAGTTGCCCAGTTGAGGAAGTCCGGTCTGACCTTTGCTGTGGAAACCCCCATCGAATCCTGGCAGCGCTCGGTAAACAAGATTGTGAGTTTTGACAAGGTTGTTGCGATAATCAAGGAAGCAAAACAATACGGATTCAAGTCGGCCAAGTTCTATTTTATGATAGGCTTGCCATTGCCCGAACGGGGCAGGGGGGAAGGGGAGGCTATCGTCGATTTCCTTTCCAGGCTGATGGCTGAAGCGCCTATAACAATGAATGTGAACATCGGAACCTTTGTTCCCAAGCCCCACACCGCTTACGAACGGGTTGGGCAGATAGGGGAGGAAGAAGCGCTCCAGGTTATCTATATGATCAAGGACAGGCTCAAACCTTTCCGGACTGTCTCGGTGTCTTACCATTCTCCTTTCAGCTCCATGCTCGAAGGGATACTAAGCCGTGGCGACGATCAGGTAGGGGAACTC
>JAVEYV010000333.1:0-3090 GCA_034003305.1 Spirochaetia bacterium
CGTCGCAGGCCAGGCCGTAGCCCTGATCGATCGCCTGGCCTGCGGTTCCTCGATCCCGGGAGAGGGCCATCCAGCCTGCGTCCACGAGAATCCAGCCCCTGGAGCGCTGATGTCCTATGACGGTGGTGAGCACGGACAGGGCTATATCTTCGATTTTGCATACGCCGATGCCTGCCATGACAAGGTCGAAGAAAACGTAGACGCCGGCCCGCACTTCCGTGAGGCCTTTGGTATTGCGGATCGCGCTGGCTGTGGGCGTGCTTCCCGCGCTGACGATGGGACAAGGCAGTCCGGCGTCGCGCAATGCTTGCGCCGCCCTTACCGCGGCCAGTCGCTCTTTTTCGGCGAATTCGGCATGAGCCGCCCGGCCGGCGGCATTGTAGCTGTCGCCGGCGTGGGTGAGTACGCCGCGCAAGAGGCCGCCTGCATGAAGAATGCGGCCGATTTCTATGAGCAGCGGATCGCCGGGCTCGAGGCCGCCGCGGTGGCCGTCGGAATCGATTTCGATGAGGGCCGGCAGCGGCGCGTTGGCCGCTTTCGAGGTTTCGACGAGGGCCTTGGCCTGCTCGGGAGTGTCCAGCAGCAGCTTGAGGTCGCAGCCTGCCTTACACAGGGTTAGAACCCTGGGCAGTTTTTGCGGACTAATGCCCACGGCGTAGATGAGGTCGCTGATTCCCGCTTCGAAATAGACTTCGGCTTCCTTCAGCGTGGATACGGTGGCCGGGCCCTGAGGAGTGCTTATGAGCCGCAAGGCAACATCCACCGACTTGGCGGTCTTGAGATGCGGCCGCAGGGAGACTTTTGCCAGTTCGGGCCTGCCGCGCATGCGGGCGATGTTCGCCGTCATCTTTCCCTCGTCGATGATAAGCGCTGGCGTCGATAGTGTGGAGAGTTTTTCTGCTGTTTTCACGATGGTCGATCCTTGGTCATGATCCTGTTGATCATAGATTTCCTGTTAACCTGTCCTACAATGGTGCCCTAGACCAGCCTGTCGACTTGGGAGAAGACCTTGCGGAAAGCCTCGGCGTAGAGCTCGATGGCCGGCTTGTCGAAGTGTTTGAACCAAGGCACCGAAAAAGAGTATTCGGCCACGCTTTCGGCGCGGGGGAGACTGCCCCTGGGCTGGCGGAGGTCGCGCTGGGCAAAGGCTGTCATGGTGGGTTTGCCCAGACGGAAAAGGTCGAGCTCGTTGAAGACCGGATGGAGGTGCAAGGGTCCGTTCTTGATGGTGGAGCAGACCGATACGCCCTCGGCGCGCAGGGCTTCGCAGATTTTTCCCAGGGTTCCTGCTGGATAGGCTCGGTGATCGAAGCGGCCCTGGGCGTAGTACCAGCCGCCCATGGAACAAGTCCTGCCCTGGGCGTCGGGGCTATAGTCGCAAATATGGGGCGCCAGATGGGGGACACTGGCCAGGCAGTCCCAGAAGTATCGCATGGCCTTGTCGATCTCGGCGATGCGCTGGTCGTAATGTTTAAGCTGGACCCGGCCCACCGCCGAACTCATCTGGTGCATGCGGTGTTTGTAGCCGCCTGTGGGTATGCCTGCGAATTTCATAAGCTCGGGATCGGTGAGTTGGTTGTCCTTGGAGAAGAATTCCGAGGCCGAGCCCGTGCGCTCGTAGAAGCCGAAGGAGACGGCTTTTTCGAACATGGAGCGGTTGTTGGTGAAGAGCATGCCCGCCTCGCCGATGGCGAAAGCTTTGGCTGTCATCAGGCTCATGACCGAGATGTCGCCCAGACTGCCGCAGGCCCTGCCCTTGTACTTGGAACCTTGCGCGTGGGATGCGTCCTCGATGACCACCAGGCCGTGTTTTCGGGCTATGGGGAGGATGCGGTCCATGTCGCAAGGATGGGCGGCGTAATGCACCACCATGATAGCCTTGGTGCGCGGTCCGATGCGGTGTTCGATGTCTTCGGGATCTATGCAGAGGCTTTTTTCATCGATTTCGGCGAAGTTGACCGCCGCGCCCAGGCTTAAGGCTGGAGCGGCGCTGGCCCAGTAGGTCATGGAGGGGCAGATTATCTCGTCCCCGGCCCCCAGGCCGGCGGCGTACATGGCGCCTAAAAGGGCCGCTGTGCCGTTGCAGTAGCCCAGGGCGTAGTCGACGCCCAGCCAGGCTGCCATTTCCCGCTCAAACTGCTTGGTTATCTCCGTGCCGCTCATGCTGCGGGCGTGAAGAACATCCAGGACGGCTTTTTCATCCTCCTGGGTGATTATGGGCCAGAGGAAAAGTTCCTTGGGTTCGGCTTTTATGCTCGGTTCGCCGCCATGGATCGCCAGCTTGCTCATCGGGCTACCTCCCTGCGTAATGCTTCAACTATAGCATGAATACGCTGTTCCGTGTCCGGCGAAAGCGCTGCTGGGGCACCGTAGTAGCGATAGGCCGACTCCACTTCGTAGCCGCCCTGGGAGCAGGCTTCCTCGCTGGGTATGTAGCCCACCGTGCCACCATAGTAGCCGCAGACCAGGAGCTTGGCGGGCAGGGCCCGTTTTTTCAGCCCCATTCCGATGCGGCAGAAAAGTTCGCCGGGAACTGCGAAAAGTTGGAACTCCTCGCCCAGCGACAGCAGGCCAAACCGGGCGCGGGTCGCCCTTGGACCCTTGTAGCGCCCTTGGGCGTCGAAGCATTGGCGCTTGATGCGACGGGCCCAGGCTAGGAAGCTTTGCGCCTCCAGAAGGGGGGCGCCGTGGGTGGCGGCGAAGTTCTGGGCTTTCGGGGCTGGGGCGCCGTGGAGCGCGGCTACTCCCTGAGGGGCCCGGGGGGTCTGGGGGGTCTGGGCGGCGGCTGCGCCCTCCCCGGCGTCATTTATCCGCGTTTCGCATTCGAGTATCAGGGCATCGAGTTCGGCAAGGCTGGGCTGAATTGCATATGGCAGGAGGGCGTTTTTAGCCGCCGCCCTCAGTCCGCAGGACTGCAGCCAGCGAGATTGCACTCCGCCGGCAGGACCGGATTTATTCGTCAGGGTCTCTCCGGATTCGCCAGCCCGGGAGAGGTCGGAACCCGCGGTCTGGGCGAGGCTCGTTTCCAGGGTATGGGCGATGCTGGCGGCGATTCGCTGGGCGTCTTGGTAGGTGCCTTCGGCGAACTCC
>JAVEYV010000334.1:0-3086 GCA_034003305.1 Spirochaetia bacterium
CTGACCGCGATCATGAGCAGAATCAGAGCTAGCTTTTTCATACTACCTCCCTTTTCCAATGATTCAGTCGTGTTCCGTAATATGGAATACGATTCCAAATATACGTCAGTGTAACGCTGGTCTTTCCATATTTCAAGTGATTTTTTTCATGAATTATTGTTTTTCTGTTAAAAACGCGCAAATTTATCCGCTCTTTGTGCTGCTCGGTATTTCAAGTTCTTAATATTAAAATAATACTATATAATAATATATAAAAATGGCCGCTCGGAATCTCTCCGGGCGGCCATGGTATAAATATCCGTGACTAGCTAAATTCGCTGCTAGCTCAGTTGCCCTTGGCTGCCGAGCTTCCTGCGATGCGGCCGGAAACGATGATCTCCATAACCGCGTTGCCGCCCAAGCGGTTGCCCGCGAAGAAACCGCCGGTAACCTCGCCTGCCGCATACAGGCCGGGGATAGCCTTGCCCTGCACATTGAGGACGCGGCGGCTGGTATCGACCGAGAGACCACCCATGGTGTGATGGGTGGAAGGAGCGAGCCAGCGTACCTGGAGATTCTCGATTTTGTAGGTCTCGGGCTTGTAGTTGCCCTTTTCGTCCATCGCGCAGCTGCCGATTGTGCCGCGGTACGCTGTCTTGTCGGGCACCGGTTTCTGATTGGTGGCGCCGATGATATAGGCATCGTATTCGGTAATGGTCTTGCGCAGCACTTCGGCGTCGATCTTGAGGATTTCCGCCGCTTCGGCCAGGGTTCCGATAAAGCGTCTGCCTGGCACGTTGGCTGCCGAGCTTAAGGAGCTGGGCAGGCCGCCGGCGCTGGACATGGTCACCGGGCTGCTCAGTTCGATATAGAGACCGGCATCGGCGCCGTAGTCGAAGGCGCCCTGGCTGAGTACGTCGCGCTCGGCGGCTTCGTCGACATAGCGTTTGCCGGCGTTGGCTGTTCCCGCGGGGCTTACATAGATGACATTTTCTCCCGTTCCGCCGGCCAGATTGCCGTTATCAACCCAGCCCAGGGGCATTAGTTGGGTCCAGCCCATGCCTTTAATAGCGGCTCCAGCCTGCTGACCCATGACAATGCCCTCTCCCATGGCGAGGTTGCGGTTGGTGGTCTTGATATCGGCAGTCAGGAATTCAGGTTTCCAGTATTCGTTGGTATCGATAACCATCTTGATGTTGGCGCCGTATCCGCCGGTGGCGAGGATAACGCCCTTGGCAGCGGTGATCTCGACCTCGGTGCCGTCGTATTGCACAGCCTTGACGCCGGTAACCTTGCCGCTCTTGGTGATCAGTTCCTTGGCGGTGGTGCGGTACATGATTTTGTTCTTGGGATTAGCCTTGAGCAAGGTGTTCTCGGGAACCTTGAAATAGGCGCCCCATTTGCTGGGATAGTTCACGCCGTCCACGACACCGCCCAAAACCGGATTGATGCGCTGCCAGAGACAGCCGATAAGGGTGCGCTGGGCGTTGTCGATTTTGGCGCCCTGGGATTCGAGCCAGGGTCTGATGTCGTAAGCCTTCCGGCACATCTGATCCACCAGGGCGAATTCGTTGACAATCCACTTGGTCTTGTCCCTGTCCATGCGCAGGCCGCCGTAGTAGGTCTGGAATATGAAAAGCTCAACGGTACTGAACACTGTCAGGTCTGTTTCTTTCTGTCCCATGGCGAAGTGCTTGTCCGCGTAGGCGAGATATTCCTTAATCTGAGCCTTCAGGGTGCGCAAGGTGGACAGGTACTCGGCATGGACTCCCCGCTCGGGCAGGTTATAATCGTCCACATCCTTGATCGCCGCTTTGTCCTTGATAGTTTCGTCGAAGGGTTTTTCGCTCCAGCCGAGGATGGTCTTGAGGGTGGCGATGCGTCCCACGTCGCTCTTGAACTTAGGCACGACCGCGCCTGTCGGCTCGTAGATGCCCGTAGTAGCTTCGGGATTTTTGGGGTCCCAGACCATGGAGGGCTGAACCGCCTGGAAGGCTCCGCCGGATACCAGGGTGTTGCCGCCCATCTCCACCGCTTTTTCGATGACGAGTACGGTAGCTCCGTCCTGGGCAGCCTGGGCTGCGGCGGCCATACCAGCGCCGCCGGCGCCTACGATGACCACATCATAGGTATCGACGACCTTCGGGCCGGGGGTGAGGACAAAGGGCTTGGCTCCCTTGCGCAGCGCGGCAATGTCGCAGCCGGCCTGTTTGGCGGCGTCTTCCACTGCGGCGAGCACAGCCCTGCTGGTGAAGGTTGCGCCGGATACTGTATCCACGCCAGTGGAGGTAAAGTCCTTTATGTCTTTAATGATAATGGGATAGGCCGAATCGCCAACGTGTTCGGTTTCCTTGGACTTGTCGACCTTGATATCGGCGATGGCGTTTTCGGTGAAGCTCACGGTGAGGACTACCTCGCCGTTATAGCCTTTGCCCGTGCCTGTATAGCTGCCTGTCTTAAAGGCTATGGACGCCGATTCGGCGGCTTTACCCTTGGCCTTGGCCAGGGCTTCGTCTAAAGCCTCGAATATCGCGGTGGATGTTAAGGTGGCTCCGGCAACCGCGTCGACCTTGCCATTGGCGGCAACGATCTTGGCTGGCAGTTCCTCGACAGCCCGAGAGCCGATGCCGTCGGTTTCCTTGTCGCCTTTGATGCTCACAGCGGTGATCTTCTTGGCGTCCACGGTGACGCTGACATCGACAGCGCCGCCGTAGCCCTGGCCGGATGCGGAATATGTTCCGGGTACATAGGCTCCAGTCTTATCCGATGACGGAGCGTTGACACAGGCTGACAGCAAGAGCGCGAATACCGCGAGCAGTGCTGCAGCAAACCTCAGTTTCTTCATGTAGATTCTCCTTTTGCTTGCGTGAAGTTGTTTGATCTTTTCTATCGGATTGGATGTATCGTAACGCCGGAAAACGTTTTCGGCAAGGTGTTTCGTGCATTTTTTATCTAATATGTTGAATTTATTATATTAAGCTAGGCTAATTACATGAACACCTCAATTCCTCGTTGTGCGAGGTCGATTGTCGCGCTAGGATTAGCTTACATGGAGTAAGTCGGAGTATGGACGACAGAATATGCAAAATTCTGCTCTGCGTAGAGCG
>JAVEYV010000335.1:0-3086 GCA_034003305.1 Spirochaetia bacterium
GGCGCATGCTCGATCTGCAGAGCACCATGATTTTCGACAAGAACCTGAAGGGGAAGATCAGGCTGTAATACAATCGCATACGGGAATCTGCAGGATCGTGCCAGGGGTTCTATCTAGCATTACCTATTTCGCATGGTCAGCCAGCAACTGGCTCTTGAGATCGCGCAACGTACCGCCTGCCTGGTATTGATAGACATCAACCGCAGAGAAAAGCCCGGTAGTTACCACCGCGAAGGTTCTGCTGAGGAGACTGCCATCCCTATCCTTGTAATTTGTGTTATGGTCGATCCATGTACCGGTATTGATGTAATAGCGGCAATTGCCATAGTCGTACAGTAAAGGCTCGTGAGTGTGTCCGAATACCACTACGCTGGTATCGCTTTGTACATTGTCTACTTTATATTGTGCTCGTGCCTGACTTTCGAAGTACTTGCTGTCAAGCGCTCCTAAAGCTGCAACGGGGAAGCTGGAATTCACTTTGACCCCATTGGCTTTCTGACGGCTTTCCCATGTGCGTTGATGGTTCGCATAGAGCAATGGGGCAGAAATCTCTCCCCGTTCGTTCAGTACCGGATATAAATCCTGAACAGAATAGGTATCATTGTATCCATCTATCCGCATGTCCAAAAGCTTTTTCGAGAATCCATCGCTGGGAGTGATGTTTTTGAACACAGTTTCTACGGTCCTGTAAGCGGCATAGGCTGCAAATTGATCCGGTTCCTTCACGCGGTCTGGAACAGTCTTTATCACCGGAAAGTCGGCCTTGTAGTCTGGTTTGCCCTTGAGAACCCAGTCTGCCGCGAATCGAGCGTAGAAATATCCCAGAGGCAACATGGTAGGACCGTTGGTGAGGTGTGCATTGGTGATGGTATCTGGCGCGGAGAACACATCATACCGGTGGCCGTGCTCAATGACGATCTCGTTGCGGTCACCGGTTCGGTACAATCCGACGCCGGCAAGATTGGAGCAGACTTTCATTCCAGGGATCGCCTCTCCGATGCTCTTTTCATCGACAGACATATCATGGTTGCCGATGACATATACCAGGCTGATGCCTGAATCCATTACGTTCTTTAGTGCTGCAATTACATCCTTGTTGTTCTCGATATTTTTCCGGTAGAAGGCGGCCCTGTCGGTTTCGACAAACGAGAGCGGCAGGTACCATTCGTCAAGGATGTCACCGTTGAGCACTACTTCCCTGACATCTGAAGTCTTGGCGATGCGTTGCAGGAATTCGATGAGAAAACTGCGATTCTCATGTATTTCTGCATAAGCGTCTTCGAAACCAAGGTGAATATCACTGAGTACGATGATTTTATCCCGGGCTTTTCCGGCATCCCAGAGGGGTTGTATGTGAGTCAGCGTTGTCGTGTCCTGTTTTGATACTGTTGCACAACCAACGAAGGTAATGACGATTAAAGCTGCGGCTGCATAAAAAACTATGCGTTTCACAATGAATTCCTCTTATGTAATTTTCTTGCAATCATTAGTGATGTTAGCCGGATACTCTTTAAAAAACAAGCCTTTTTCAAATTCATTTTTTCATCAATTCATGCATTTATCTGAACCGCTTCACCGGTAACAGAAATGCAATCCCACTGAATCGTGTAAGGTCTTGTGTCGACAGTAGAAGGTGCGAAGCCAGGCTATGTCGTAATAGTACAACATAAAAAAGCAACGTTCCTGGATGAAAAAAAGAATGGATTAGATTATTATCATCTTCTCTCGTTATAAAAAGGATTGTGCATGAATACTATCGTTATCACAGGCAGTACCCGGGGCATTGGTTTTGCGATGGCAAGGGAATTTCTGGCGGCAGGGTGCGGAGTTACCTTGTCAGGCAGGGGCGAAGGCCTGCCGGAGGGCGCCCGCAGCGCGCTAAAGC
Organism: Spirochaetia bacterium; assembly: GCA_034003305.1. Lineage (GTDB taxonomy): Bacteria > Spirochaetota > Spirochaetia > Treponematales > Rectinemataceae > UBA2256. Next base: position 1,886 of record JAVEYV010000335.1, read on the forward strand.
CCTTTGAAGGCAAGTACAGCTATGTTCCCTGCGATGTCCGGCAAAAAGCGAGCCTGCAGAACCTCTGGGATCTTTCCGTGGCCGCGTGGGGTGGCATCGATATATGGATCAGCAACGCAGGACAGAATGCGCCGCATGTCTACGCCTGGGAAACCGGCGAATCCTATACCGAAAACATCGTACATACCAACATCACCGGCATGATCTATGGCGCGCAGGTGGCGGCGGCTGGCATGCTCAAACAGGGGCACGGCGCGATCTATGCCATGGAGGGCCTGGGTTCGAACAATATGATCCAGCCCAAGACCATCCTGTACGGCACTACCAAGCATGCCTTGACCTACTTCATGAAAGGGCTCGCCAAGGAACTAGAGGGCAGTGGTGTCATCGCGGGCAGGCTCTCTCCCGGCATGATGCTCACCGATTTCATAACGAAAAACCCTGATGGCGAAACATCGGAGGTCATCCAGGACGAAAAGTTCAAGAAGCTGTTCAATATCCTGGCTGACAGGCCTGAAACTGTGGCGCAATTCTTCATCCCCAAAATTCTGGCCAATACTAAAAACAATACGCAAATCGCCTGGCTGACAAACGGCAAGGCCGCCTGGCGCTTCATCACAGCGGGAAAGCGTAGGGGGCGTTTGTTATAGGCTGCCGGGCTGGAGACAGGCTGGCGAGCTCGCACAACGTAGAAAAGGCAAGGAGAATTTTTCGTCGGGAGGTGCTGGATGGTAAAGAATACCGAGCTGAAAACGAAGGTCAATTCCGCAAGCGTTGTGGATTTTCTCAATACCGTCGTCGATGAGCAGAAACGCAAGGATTGTTTCGAGATACTCCACTTGATGGAGGAGGCGACGGAAGAGCCTGCCAGGATGTGGGGCTCCAGCATTGTCGGATTCGGCAGTTATCACTATAAAGGCTCAGGCGGCCGTGAGGGCGATTGGATGCTCACCGGCTTTTCGCCCCGCAAGCAGAACCTGACCTTTTACATCATGGACGGCTTTGATAATCATAAAGATTTGTTGGCTCGTCTGGGCAGCTTCGAAAACAGCGTGGGCTGCCTCTATATCAAGAAGTTGAGCGATATCGATGTCGATGTCTTGAAGGCAGTGGTCATCACGTCCGTCGAAAATATGAGAAAGCGATCGGTCAGTAGGTGACTATTTGTAGCTATTTAAAAAGAGCTGCCTTGTAGCGCGCA
>JAVEYV010000336.1:0-3076 GCA_034003305.1 Spirochaetia bacterium
TGCGAGTGCCAAGGCTACAAAGGCCGAGTATAGATTCACCGTCTCGATGCCGACACGGCGCAACGCCAGTCGGTGCGCCGAAAAGCTGTTTAGCTTCTTGTAGGGCGGATTGAGAATTGCGTGCGTGAATGGTGGAAGGGAATGGGAAAACAGGTCTCCCGTCAAAGAACCCACGCTTGCGTGGATGAAATCGTCGCCGAGGATCTGTACCCTGAGGTTGTCAAGGGATGCATACTGAAGGAAGGTGTGGCAAAGGTTTGGATGCAGCGTCGAATCGATTTCGAAGGCAACCAGATCTACGGCGTCAAAGTGCAGTTCGCCGGATATCCACCGCTCCAGAAACGCGGCGGACAGAGACCCTATGCCCGCACCGGCGTCCAGCAGCCGGCAGTGGCCGCCCTGGTCGGAAAAGAGCGAGGCCATAAAAACGGCGATGCTTTGCGATGTCAGGAACTGGCCAAGCCGTGATTTCTTCTTGGCCTCAATGCTCCTGGAAACCTGCCGCCGATTTTCCTCAATAGCCGATAGCAACGATTGGTCTCCTATGTGGTCCTGACGCTCCTCAAATCTGACAGGCAAGGGAGCGCGGCGGAATCGCCGGTCCGCGTTGCGGCCGTTGTCAGAGCTTTTTTTACATCCATACAGCATGGGGGCAGGAAATGCTCGGCATTAGGCTCATCGGCAAAGCGGGCAAGCCAGCCGGAAGAATCTACTATATGCATACTCTATCGACCTCTTGTTTGCATTCAGTCGGAAAAAATATTCCCGGAGGAATACGACTTTAGTTCTTGTTATCGTTATGCTATTCACGACAGTTGCCGCGATTTTGCCAAAATGCGCACCGGGTTGGGCGACTCCGAATCGAGGAGAAGCTTGACGGTGTCACGGAGGTTGGCAAGGCCGTCCCGGAAGGCCGTGTTTTCCTCTTCCGTCCAGGCGCTCCGGTCCAGTTGGCCCAATTTCTTTTCCATATCGGCAATCAAGGCTACATATTGACCGGGGGTTTTCCCTTTCCGGTCCCCGGCCACGATGTTCAGCCAGCCCTGATCGCCGGGCAGGAAAAGAACGGGCAGGAGGATGCCGTGTTTCTTGATGGAGGCGGCCAATTCCTCCAGGGCTTCGGAATCGAAGTATTTACGCGGTTGATTGTCATTCTATTGGTGTCCAGTTCATTGCAATTGCAGAAAGGGCTTTCGGAGAGTCTTTCGGGGCGGTTTGAGTTAATCAAAACCCATCAGTGGACCTATGAAGAGCTGAAGCGTGCTTTTAAATACGACTTGGATCGTTATTTAACCTATGGAGGTTATCCGGGGGCTGTTGTCTTTGAGAGCGATTTCGACCGATGGTATGCCTACTTGAAAGAATCTATCATTGAGGCGGTGGTAGGCAGGGATATTCTGCTAAATCATAAGGTTGGTAATCCTGCTCTGTTTCGTCAGGCATTCGAGATATTGTGCCGTTACCCGGCGCAGGAAATCAGCTATACCAAACTTCTGGGGCAGCTTCAGGACAAGGGGAATACCGATTTGGTTAAATATTATATCGAGCTTTATTCCGGAGCGTTTCTTGTTCATCCGCTGGAAAAATATTCAACGAAAAGTCATTTGATGCGGGGATCAAGTCCCAAAATACTGATTTCCTGTCCTGCGTTATATACGATGCATGAAGGCCCGAAAGTCCTTGACGACCCGGAAAAACGGGGAAGAATATTCGAGGCTGCGGTCGGAGGCCAACTTCTTCAACTGCCCGGCAATCTTTATTATTGGCGAGAGAAGCTAGACGAGGTTGATTTTGTATATAGCTATCAGGGACAGATTTATGCCGTCGAGGTTAAATCTGGCCGTCGCAAATTGTCGCGGGGCTTGAATGCCTTTATGAAAAAGTATCCGAAAGCTCTTCCCATCATTATTACGCCGGATAATTACGCCGCCTTTTCAGAATATTCGCGTAAGTTTCTGGACACTGTCGCCAATCAATAGTAATTATTTACGGACCATATCAGCGTTGTGTTCACCTACGAGTCAATGAATTTTGAAAAATCTGCATATTGATGATTATGTAATGAAACAGAGCATTCTTTTGTAGCGAACAGGGCTTCGCCCTGCACCCAAAAGAAAATGACCAAATAATCTATTTGCCCGACCGCACAGGCAAAGCCCGGGTGAGGACGGTGTGGGATTGGGGAAGCCAGCTCCAGTAGCAGTAGGAGAAATCGAAGTTGGCGGCGTAGCCATCGCTGCGCGTCTCTGATGACCAAAGCCTTTTATCTTTGCTTATCATTTTTAATCGATCATCCGCGAGAGCGACTTTGGGCCCGGCCCACGCCGATCTCCATTAGATCCTTGCCGATAAGCAGTTTCCCGGAAAAGTTCTTCTGCGCCTTCTTAAGGCGTGAGAGAGGAGTATTCCCCGGGCCGATATGGCTGAGAACAAGGGTTTTTGCCTGGCACTGCTCCGCAACTCTTCCGACATCCTGGATGGTTGTGTGAGCCGTTATGGCATGATAGTAGAGCGGCCAAGCGGGATCACCCTCCTTTACGCCCTTGAAGGCTGCATCAATCCAGGCGTTATCAATAACCTCGTGGACAAGAACATCGGCGCCCTTGGCAAGCTTCTGTAGGTTCCCCTTGGTATCCGGTCCTGTATCGCCTGAAATGACCAGCGATCCGTCGTTGGTATCGAACCGGAAGGCGAAGGATGGATAGGACTGATAATGATCAACAAGAATGGCCGAGACACTGACTCGATCGTCCCTGTAAATCTCGAATGGAACCATTGCCGGGCAGGTTTCGTTTCTCGTCCAGGGCTTGGATGGATCAGGGGGGAGAAAATTCGCCGGCCAGGGAATGGTCCGGGGATCGCCGATTTCCTTGACATCGATGATATTCGGGAGATCAGGGTATCCCGCATCCATGGCGCAATCATTGAAGTTCTGGGCAAATGCTTGCAACAGCAGGTTTGTCATCTGTTTGGTGCCCGGAGTTGCGGTGGCAGGATTGGAACCGCCGCACTCCGCTTTAATAATCGTGCCGCTGTACCCGGTCTTGTTCTCTTCCAGTCTTCCGCGCTCACCGGG
>JAVEYV010000337.1:0-3055 GCA_034003305.1 Spirochaetia bacterium
CAGCGGCGTTTCTTTCAGTGGACGAAAGGGCGTTTCCTTCGAGCCCATCCTGCAGAGTTCGATCTATTCCGGCTGGATGGAATATCCCGAGCTTCAGATCGAGAAGGATCTCTTCTATGATACCTCTGTGGAGGATTTTGACGCCGGATCGATCGTTACCGGAGCTCTGCTGAAAGGCCAGTTTGATAGCTTCTTTGCTGATTCACTGCGCGCTCAGAGCGATCCGGGTTTTGTGGCTCAATCTCCCCAGATGCAGATGGTGCTCTTTGGCGATAAGGAACTGGTGATCGATACTGACAGAGAGATTTACAACGATCGCAATTACATTATCCTCAATGCATTGGACTTCTTGTCCGATCGGGAGGATATGATCCGGATCCGATCCCGCCTTTTGGGTACATCTTCGCTCAGTGTACCGCGCTTTATGCAGAAATTGGGCATCAATTGGGGTGATATGGCCAAGATTGAAAGTAACATTAAGACGGCCGCTAAGTCCGTGGCTATCGCCTTGCCCGCCTTGATCCTGATACTAGTGGGGATCATCAGGGCCTTGCGGCGCAAGTATCGAGTGAGGTTCATGTATGAATAAGCGTCTCATCTATTCCGCTGTCATCCTGCTGGTCTTGCTGCTCGGCTATTATGTTTTGAGGCTTCGGGCTCCAGAAGAAAGGACACGTCGCGTCTTTGACCTAGATGCTGCCAAAGTGGACAAGATAGAGGTCTGGAATGCCACCGACAGCGTAGAAGTGATCCTCAAAGACGGGAAGTGGATCCTCCCCAAGCCCTTTGTATGGGATGCTGATTCCACTCGCGTAGAGAGATTCTTTACCGAAGTGCTGTCAGCAGAGTACCCCACTACTCCGATGAGCAGGGAAGGCGATGCCAGAAAGACCTACCTCCTGGATGACGAAAATACACTGCATGTCCGCGTGAGCGCGGGAACCAGGAGTGCCCATGTGCTCTTTAGCAATCTGGGCAATGCCTGGGACTACTTTTGTTTCGAGAATGGCAGCGAGGTATATCAGGTAAAGCGCAAAGTGGTACAACACTTCGGACCCGATTTTGCCATCTGGCGCAATCCCTTGATCCTGCAATACTTTGAAGAAGATCTGCGCAGCGTACGCTCCCGTCACACCAATGGTGAGTTTACCCTCACGCGGGACGGATCGCAATGGACTTTTACCAGCCCTGAAGAAAGCTTTGTGGTGCCGTTCGACAATTTTGCCCTGGTCAAGATCATCAGCGTACTGCAAAACATGCGCACGGGCGTCTTTGCCGATGGCAGATTGCCCCATCTGCGCGAGGCAATGAATAAGCCCGATTGCGAAGTGTGGATCACTGACGTACAGGGTAATACCAAAAAGCTCAGCTTTGCCAAGGTGGATAATGAACGCTTCATGCTGATGGTGGATGACGATCCCACCCTGCTCTATCAGGTTGTCTACGACACAGTGTATCGCTTTATCCGACCGGCAGACATCTTCAGGAGAATCATGGCATGAGCAGCATCACACTCACCAAAAGCCTGAGCCCGGAGCTCTACGCTCAGATCATGCAAGTCTGGCAGGCCACGGGGATCACCAATCCCGCCCGTGCGGACAGCCTGGAATCCATCCGGCACAATCTGGACAACACCGGCACTATGCTCTACTGCACGGAAGATGAGCGCGTAGTCGGGGCCGCTTGGGTAAATCACGATTTCCGCAGATTGTATATCCATCACATGGCGGTATTGCCGGAATATCAAAACCGGGGCATCGGCAAGGCTATGCTAAGGGAGGCTTTGGCTATTGCCAAGGCAACAGGATATCAGGCAAAACTGGAAGTACACCAGGATAATCCCGCCGCCAGGCACCTATACAGTTCGCTGGGCTTCAAGGATTTGGATGGCTATATCACCATGATCAAGCGGGAAGTGTGACTCCCGTAGTTAGCATCATCGGCGCCGGACTGGCGGGTTGTGAGGCTGCTCTGCAGCTTGCCGCACGCGGTTATCAGGTTCAGCTTTTCGAAATGCGCCCTCACACCCAGACCCCCGCGCATCAAACTGCGTTACCGGCTGAATTGGTCTGTAGCAATAGCTTCAAATCCATCCGTCTGGACACGGGAGCAGGATTGTTAAAAGCCGAAATGAGGCTGCTTGGTTCGCGACTGTTAGAGATTGCCGATAGCTGCGCTGTGCCCGCGGGTCACGCTCTGGCGGTTGATCGGGAACTTTTTTCCCAAAGGGTCAATGCAGCCCTGGAAGCCACGCCTGGGATCACCCTGATCCGCGAAGAGCTCTGCCATATACCAGCCGGAAAGGTGATCATCGCCACCGGTCCCCTCACCTCGGATGCCATGATGCAAGCAATGCAGGATCTGCTGGGTTCACATCAGCTCTTCTTCTTTGATGCCATCGCTCCAATTGTGGATGCGGATAGCATCGATTATGACATCGTGTACGCTAAAGCCCGCTACGACAAGGGTGAGCCTGATTATCTGAATTGCGCCTTTGACCGGGAGCAGTATTATCAGTTTGTAGATGCTCTGGTGAGCGCGGAAAAGCATGAAGCGCATGAATTTGAGAATGCCTTCTTTAGTGGGGATAAATTCAGTTTCTATGAAAACTGCATGCCGATCGAGGAATTGGCCCGCCGGGGCAAGGACACTCTGCGCCATGGTGTGATGCGCCCCATGGGTCTGGAGCTTCCGCTCACCGGTAAGAAAGCCTTCGCTGTGTTGCAACTGCGCGCGGAAAACGCCCATCGCACTGCCTTCAATCTCGTAGGCTGCCAGACCATGTTGCGTTACCCCGAGCAGAAGCGGGTTTTTCGTTTGATCCCCGGTCTGGAGCATGCTAGCTTCCTGCGCTACGGCTCCATCCATCGCAATGCCTATCTGAACAGTCCGGAGCTGTTGAAACACAATCTTGAGCTGATACAGCGCCCGGAAGCCTGGATTGCCGGTCAGCTCAGCGGCGTGGAGGGTTATGTGGAGTGCATCGCCTCGGGTTTACTTTGTGCCAGACTGCTGGCGGAAAATCTGCCCCTGCTTCCCGAAGAAACCATCCTGG
>JAVEYV010000338.1:0-3036 GCA_034003305.1 Spirochaetia bacterium
TTCATCAAGACCATTGAGATAGTGTTCAACTTGATCCCCAATACTCGATGAATAGACACCAATACAGTCAAATAGACCGAAAGAAAATTGCTTATGTACTAGAAATTCTGCTTGTTTCCCTTCCTTTATTTCGTCATTTCGGAAATCAGCACTGTCGACCGCGTTCCACTTGATGCTTTCTAAATCTTCAACAGAATTCTTAAATTCAGTATACCACGCAGCCGCATTGGAAAGCGAGAAACACCACTTGCGCCCCTCGGCGTTTGCCCATTCTATGGCGCGCCGCAACGGAGCCCGCAGATGTATCAGCGGTTCCTGGCCTTCCTTGTATGTAATTCCTGGATGATTGCCCTTATAGAGGATAAATAGCATCACCGAGCGCGGACAGAAATAGAACGGCACATACTCGGCAACCATTGTGCCAGGATAACAATCAACAGACCTCAGCGCTCGGCGCTGCTTAACCTCTGCCATTCCGACAGCTATAGGATCAGCCCGCTCAGCCATGATCTTCTGTGAAAACAGACAACCACTTTTAACAATTTCTGGTAGATTCCGTATATGAGTGATGTGATAAATGTAAATGGAATCTAGGCTTTTAATGATATTGTCCTTAGAGGACACGGAGGCACTAAGACACTGTGGTATTGTGGCTTGGTTTCGCCGTGTTCCCTTTTATGGCTTTGTAGAGATCGCCATCGACCGCATGCCAATCAGAGGAATAGCCTTTCAGAAAACCATATTTTTCAAGGTACTTCTGAGCGAGCGGAGCATTATTCTTGGGTCTTTTCACTTTCACCATCATAAAATACTACCTCTAAAGAAAGATTCCCTAGGTAGTGACTCATTTTCTATACGCCAATAAACCTGCTCTGTACTTCAAAATTGGTGTGCAGAAAGGCTCGGCGGCAATAAGACGCTGTGTCGTTGTGCCGTGGTGGCGCCGTGTCCTTAAACTATCTCCCGACACCGATGTAAGTAAATCCCAAGGCCTCAGCCTGAGCGCGGTCGTAAATATTCCTGAAATCGAAAAGAACGGGCGTCTTCAGAAGGCGCTTTACCTTCACTAGGTCCAGGTTCCGGAACTGGTTCCACTCCGTAAGGATGACGAGAGCGTCGGCGTCCTTCATCGTGTCATACTCTCCCGCGCAGTAGGTGACATGATCATCGATAGCCTGAAGCCTCCAGGAAGCCTCTTTCATCGCCTCCGGATCGTAGGCCTAGATCCGCGCTCCGCCTGCTACCAGCGCGGCGAGGATCGCGAGGGCTGGCGCTTCCCTCATGTCATCGGTATTCGGCTTGAAGGCGAGGCCTAGAACAGCCAGTTTTTTGCCTTCAAGGCTGCCGAGGGTTGCCGCGATCTTGTCCACCATGCGCAGTTTTTGAACTTCGTTCGCCAGGATCGTCGCTTCCACTACTTTCAGGGGGCTATCGTTCTTTCGCGCTATATCGGCCAGCGCCTTCGTGTCCTTAGGGAAGCAGGAACCTCCGTAGCCGGGACCAGGATGGAGGAATTTGGCCCCTATTCGGCCATCCTTCCCCATCGCCGTGGCGACGGCCTTGACGTCGGCCCCCACCTTCTCGCAGAGATTCGCTATCTCGTTGATGAAGGTTATCTTGACCGCCAAAAAGGCGTTGGACGCGTACTTGATCATCTCGGCTGACTCGAGATTGGTCTCGATGAAGGGCGTCTCGTTGAGATACAACACCCGGTAGATCGCGCGCATCGCCTCGCGGGCCTTGTCCGACTCTATGCCGAGCACGACCCTGTCCGGATGCATGAAGTCATAGACCGCCGAACCTTCCCTCAGGAATTCCGGATTGGACACGACGTCGAACTCATGCGAGAGAGCGCTAGAGGGGCTCTGGCTGGCGCGGGCGGCCAGCTCTTCGGCTATCCACTTTTTGACGAGCCTGCCGGTGCCGATGGGCACCGTGCTTTTGTCGACCACCACACGGTAGCTGTCTATCGTACGACCGATAGTCCGCGCGGCTTCCTCGATATAGCGAAGATCGGCCGAACCGTCGTCCGAAGGGGGCGTTCCCACCGCGATAAATATTACTTCCGCCGCTTGGATGGCCTGGGATGCGTCGGTGGTGAAGGAAAGGCGCTCTGCGGCCACGTTCCGCGCCACTACGTCCGACAGACCTGGCTCGAATATGGGGATTTGTCCCGCCCGGAGGCCTTCGATTTTTTTCTCGTCGACGTCGACGCAGGTTACCGTGTTGCCGAAATCGGCCAGGCAGGCGCCCGACACGAGACCGACATAGCCGGTACCGATCACCGCGATATTTGCCATTTTTATCCTTTCGGCACCCAGTCGATGTGGTATTCGATCGCTCTAGATTTACAGCCTATAATCCGACATTCCTAGGCAACTGCCCTAGGAAAAGAAAAACCACCTAGTCGAAGGTTAGAACCGAAACAATCTTACCTTGCGCTGGTGGTTATTTACAGACATCTGAGCTGCTTAGCCCGGTTGCATATAGTCCGTGCCAGGCTTAAAGCCGATGATGTTTTTCGCAGAAATAAACCTTAGCCACTTCTGACGCGAAATTTCCTGCAGCTTTATATCCTTGTACGGCGTCGTCTTTCCCCGGGCCACTTTCTCCAACAGCGACAGAGCGATTCTACACTCGTCCACCCTATTGTTGTAGTCAGTTCCGATCAGCGCCTTCGTAAAGCCCGAATTCACTATCACCAGCCCTCCCTGGTGATCCACATGCGCCCCCAGGGGACAAATCCTCAAAGGGGAGCGAATCTAGCCTGAGTGAGTCTATTGGAATAGCTGATAGAATTTTTCGGATAGTTCTTGCATAAGATTTTTGGACAAGATAACGGGAAGTACAGGATTAACAGGTTGATCCTGGGGGGGTCCTGTTATCCTGTCGTAGTGCTTAGGTTAACACTCGGACTTAGGCCCCTATCCTTAATTTCTTGGCGCAATGCAAGAAGTATTCCTTGCTCCAGACGGCAAGATCCTGTGGACGCGCGACAAAACGCTCGACATCCATTTTTGCGGCTTCAAAATCAAT
>JAVEYV010000339.1:0-3030 GCA_034003305.1 Spirochaetia bacterium
AAAGTGAAGCCGGGAGTGTCCTTTTCCACGATGAAGCAGGAGCATCCGCGGGCACCCTTGGTCCTGTCGGTCATGGCAAATACTGTGTAGATACCGGCTTCGCCGCCATTGGTGATCCACTGTTTGGTGCCATTCAGGATGTAGTAATCCCCTTCTTTGCGAGCTGTGGTCTCGATGGCTCCGGCGTCGCTGCCGGCGTTGGCCTCGGTAAGTGCAAACGCGCAAAGCTGCTCACCTGCGGCAATGATCGGCAGATACTTCTGTTTCTGTTCCTCACTACCGGCGATCAGGATGGGGTACATACCCAAACCAGTGGCGCCGAAAGCCAGAGCGATGCCTGCATCCACCGCGCAAAGCTCTTCGGTAACGATCGCCAGATCCATCACCTTGCCGCTGATGCCGTCGTATTCTTCGGGTATCAGGATGGCAAAGAGATCGCTCTGGCGCATTACTTCCACGATGTCCCAGGGGAAAATCCCTTCCTGATCATAATGCTCGGATAGGGGTTTCATCTTTTCATTGGCGATTCTACGCGCCAATTCCTGCATCTCCAGCTGATCTTCAGTGAAAAAGTAGTTCATATGTATCTCCTGTATTTACTAGAGTTTATATGCGGTGGAGCTTAGTCTGTGAGGGACTTATATGTCAAGTGGAAAATCTACGGCACGGCTGCTATCGATCAGAAAAAACTCACGGAATCGCGCCGCTGACAGTCTGTTTCGGGCAAACAAAAAGACCGGAGGTGAATCCGGTCTGCGAAAAAAAGGTCAGTCAGGGGTTATTGAACGATTACGCGCAGGTTCCTTTCGTTAACCTTGTAGCCACCGGAAACCAGGACGTAGCCGCGGAAAAGCTCTGAAGTATCGGTGATCCTGGCGATAAACCAGCTATCAGTGCGAGCCATCTCAGTATTTTCCGGCGCCAGGTATACATCATCATAGGTATTGGAATCGAAGCAGATAACTTCTTTGCCAAGCTGCAGATCAGCACGTGTGGCAATGCGGGTTTTTACCCACCATTTTGCCCATACGGGGGCACCGGTTTTCACACTCATAAACTGAGCTTGATTCTTGGTCTCAGGAGTGGGAGCGGTGATGAGCTTTCCCAGCTCTACATATTCCCAGGTGCTGCCGGGCCAAACCTCTTCTCTGAAGAAGTAATCGTCGGGCTGAATGTAATGAAGGTCGGCATTCCCGGTGGGAACAGCCGCGGCTACTTCGTTCATTGCATTTCCAATCTGAACCACGGAACTGGGAATACCCGGATCCAATACTAATCTGGGAGCGCAACCGCTAAGGAGCAATCCCGTAAAGAGAACAATCATCAGGATGGGAAGTGATCCCAAGTTCATTCCTCTGAGTGCTTTCATTTAATACCTCCATGAGCCAAAAGCTCATTATTTGTTATGCATATATCCATGCTTGTCATCAGCATATTTTTGTCAATGATATTCTGCCCATACTCCAGATAATTCAAGTATAATTCCCTAGTCTCTGGTGAGTTTGCGATAGCTGATCCGTTTGGGGATAAGGGCTTTATCCCCCAGGCGCATCAGTTTGTTCTCTTCGTAATCACTGAAATTACCTTCAAACCACTTCACCTGGCTTTCGCCTTCGAAGGCCAGGATGTGCGTGCACACGCGATCCAGGAAATAGCGATCGTGACTGATCACCACAGCGCAGCCGGCAAATGAGAGTAGAGCTTCTTCCAGCGCGTGAATGGTATAGACGTCCAGATCATTGGTCGGCTCGTCCAGCAATAAGACGTTGCCGCCGGTCTGCAGAGTAAGCGCCAGATAGGCGCGGTTCTTTTCACCGCCGCTGAGGATATTCACAGGTTTCAGATGCTCTTTGCTGGAAAAATTGAATTTCCCGATATATTCCCTCACCTTCATTTCGCGGCCGTTAATGGACAATACATCCCTCCCCTGGCCGATAAGCTCTAGTAGGGTCTGTTCCGTATCCATCATGCGAGCTTGATCCACATAGGAAAGTCGGACGGTCTCCCCCATTTCGAAGCTGCCTTTATCCGGAGCGATATGCCCCACGATCATCTCAAAGAGCGTGGTCTTGCCGGCGCCATTGGGTCCTATCACGCCCACGATACCGCCCGCGGGGAGATTGAATTCCAGATTCTCATAAAGCAGCTTTTCATCAAAGCCCTTGCTAACCCCTTTGGCGAGGATAACCTTGTTGCCCAGTTTCGGACCCGGGAAGATCGGCAACTCATCGGTGGAGCGTTCTTTCTCGTACTTCTGTTCTGAGAGCTTTTCAAAGTTTTGGATGCGGGCTTTACTCTTTGCCTGCCGCGCCTTGGGTGAGCTGCGGATCCATTCCAGTTCATCGGCGAGAGCCTTTTGCCGCCTGGTATCGGCCTTTTGTTCCTGAGCGAGACGGATTTGTTTCTGTTCCAGCCAGGAGGAGTAGTTCCCCTGGTAGGGAATGCCTTCTCCCCTATCCAGTTCCAGAATCCAGCCGGCAACGTTATCCAGGAAATAGCGATCGTGCGTAATGGCGATCACGGTACCACGATACTGTTTCAGATGGCGTTCCAGCCAGAGGATGGTCTCCGCATCCAGATGGTTTGTGGGTTCATCCAGCAGCAGGATATCGGGAGCTTGTAAGAGTAGACGGCAAAGTGCCACCCGCCTCTTTTCGCCACCACTGATGAGTTTGATGGGCAAATCCGCCGGTGGGCAACGGAGTGCATCCATCGCCAGTTCCAGACGGCTATCCAGATCCCAGGCACTCTGCGCGTCCAATTTGTCCTGCACTTCGCCTTGTTCCTCCAGGAGGGCATTCATGGCATCATCGTCCATCGGTTCCATAAACTTCTGATTGATTTCTTCAAAACGCTGCAAAAGCGCAGTCGTCTCATGCACCGCTTCCTGTACGATATCCCGCACCGTGCGCTCTGGATCGAGCTGTGGATCCTGTTCCAGATAGCCGATGCTATAGCCTTTACTCATCGCCACCTGTCCCAGATAATCTTTATCCAGACCGGCCATGATCTTGAGCAGAGTGCTTTTAC
>JAVEYV010000340.1:0-3023 GCA_034003305.1 Spirochaetia bacterium
CCGAGCGGCCGAAGGTGCGCGATTGGAAGTCGCGTGTATCCGTAAGGGTACCCAGGGTTCAAATCCCTGTCTCTCCGCATAGCATTCTGAGCGCAGAAAGCCAGGCACTGTGCTCGTAACCGTCGGGAAACCCGCCAGGTCCGGAAGGAAGCAACGGTACCCGAAAGGTGCGGTGCCGCAGAGCGCCTGGCTTTCTGCGCTTCGAGTGCTTTACCCTCCAGTGCTTGCGTGCTATTTTTAAAGCAATGTCCTACGAAGTAACCGCCACAAGAAAACGACCCCAAACCTTCGAGCAACTCGCGGGACAGCAGTTTGTCGCCGCAACCCTCGAGAAGTCCATCGAAACAGGGCGTATAGCCCACGCCTACCTCTTTTCCGGTCCCCGGGGCTGCGGCAAGACCAGCACGGCCAGAATCCTGGCCAAGGCGCTCAACTGCGAAAATGGACCCACCGCCCAGCCCTGCGGGGTCTGCGACAGCTGTAAATCCATTGCCGCAGGTTCATCCCTGGATGTCATAGAGATAGACGGCGCCTCCAACACCTCGGTGGAAAATGTTAGGCAGATCAAAGACGAAGTCCTCTTTCCGCCCAATTCCAGCCGCTACAAGATATACATTATCGACGAAGTGCACATGCTCTCCACCAGCGCCTTCAACGCCCTGTTGAAGACTATCGAAGAGCCGCCCCCTTATGTGGTCTTCATGTTTGCCACCACCGAGCCCCACAAGGTTCCGGCCACTATAAAAAGCCGCTGTCAGCAATTCTCTTTCAGGCTGGTACAGCCCGAGATTTTAGTGGAGCTTCTGCAGTCCGCAGCCTCGGATATAGGGATTAAGGCCGAGCCGGAAGCCCTGCTCTGGATTGCCCGGGAGTCAGGCGGCTCGGTGCGGGACGCCTACACCCTCTTTGACCAGATCGCCTCCTTTTCGGAAGGGAACATAACCGCGGCGCTGATCAGGGAAAAGCTCGGCCTGGTCGGCCAGGACAGAATGAACGGTCTTTTCGGCCGTTTTATCGCAGGCGACGGGGCCGGAGCCCTGGCTGATCTGGAGGAAATTCTCTCCTCGGGCGTCTCGCCGGAGCAGTTTGTGTCTGATACGGTGGAATACTGCAGGGCGATTTTATTGCTCAAGAACGGCATTACCAGGGAGAGCCTGCTGGGCGCCCCTCTTTCTTCCTTTGATCTGGCCATCGGCGAAACCTTGAGCGGCGAGAGGATTGAAAAGCTTCTCTCCATGTTTCTGGCGGTATACAGGAACCTGAAGGAGAGCATCGAGCCTCGTTATGAGCTGGACCTGGTTGTGGCCAAGGCTTCGCATATTCTGGACTATGTGCAGCCTTCCGAGCTCGCCAATGCGGTGGGGCGGCTGAAAACCTACCTCGAACGAGGCTCAACATCCCTTGGCGGAACCGGGGGAGCTTCGGGTTCCCCTGTAGGAGGCCGTACAGCCAGGTCTCCCGCTGCCTCCTATGGCGCAAACGGGGCCCAGCCCTACACAGCCACTCCGAGAATGAGCGCGTCGCCCAGAGAGAGCACAGCGCTTAAAGAGAGCAGTTCGGCACCGAAAGAGAGTATGACGCCCAAGGCAAGCCTGCCTTCTAAAGAGAGCGCGGCGCCCCAGGCCCAGCTCGCGGTCAGCAATCCCCATGATGTTGAAGCATTGAAAAAAGCGCTGGTGGCACATATCAGGAAAAACAATGTGATGCTCGGCGCCGCGCTGGAAAAAAGCCGCTCCTGGCTGCTCGAGCACGGGAAACTATCAATTCTTGTTGCCTCCCGCATGGAGGCCGATATGCTGGATAAGTTTTCCGGCATTATCGCTGAAATCCTGTCCCAGCGCCTGGAAGCCCCCTGTCGGTTCGAGGTAGGCTTGGCCGGAGAAGGGCAGGCGTCGGAAGCTCGAGGAAGGGCCGCCGCAACCCAGGCCGCCCTGCCTGCCGCATTCAGGGAATCTGCGCTGCCAGGCAAGGTTGAAAATACCTCCCGGGACTCTGGAGTAACTGCGGCCCAGGCTTCAGCCCAGACATCGGCTTTATCTGCGGCAGCAGATTTTTCCGTAGCCCAGGAGTTGGGCGATTTTCAGAATCCTGATCTTCCCATTAGCCTAAGCGAAAAAGATGAAGAATCCATTGCAGTGGTGGAACGTCTTTTTAAAGGCAAACTCGAGGGATTCGCCGATATCCCCGAGGACAAAGAAAACTCCGAATCAGACGCATAATCGAAGCGAGGAATACATGGAATTATCCGATCTCCTGAGCGCACTTAAAAATCCCCAAGCCCTGCAAGCCAAGGCAAACGAGCTGCGTCAGAAAACAGCGGCCATTCGGGTTACCGGCCAGGCCGGAGGCGGCATGGTCAAAATTACCCTTTCGGGGGATATGGAGATGATCGACTGCCAGATCGCTCCCGAGATAGTCGATCCTTCGGATCCGAAAATCATCGCCGATCTGATTCGTGCCGCGCATCACGATGCCGCGCAGCGAGTGCAGGAAGCCATACGGGATCAGCTTTCCGACTATATGGGCGGCATGCCCATGCCGCCGGGCTTCAGCGGCGGAGATTTCTTCGGGGCTGGTCAATGAAGGCGATCGAGGATCTGGTCTCGCTTTTGACACGCCTGCCGGGCATTGGCAGGAAGAGCGCCCTTAGAATGACCTACCACCTGCTCAAGGCCGATCAGGGCTATGCCCAGGCTTTGGCTGAGCGCATTGGATCCCTGCAGGGCGAAATCCATTTCTGCTCGATTTGCGGGGCTTACACCGAAACCGATCCCTGCGCGGTCTGCACCGGCCTCGACCGGGACAGCCGTACGATCTGCGTGGTTGAACAGCCCCAGGATGTGCTGACCATCGAGGCATCCAGGGAATACAAGGGGCTCTACCACGTGCTGGGAGGGCTACTTTCGCCCCTGGATGGCATAGGGCCGGATAAGCTTCGTATTGCTTCGCTGGTCCAGCGGGTGAGGGAAGGCCGAAGCGAAGGGGCCGATCCGGACTCGGTATCCGAAAATCATGAAACACTG
>JAVEYV010000341.1:0-3020 GCA_034003305.1 Spirochaetia bacterium
ATGCTCAGGCCGATCACAACGCAGAGGAGGGCGTATAAAACCCTATAGGCCGCAGCGGGATTGAGCCCAGTCCCTATCAAACTGTCGAGCAACAGCCCGCCCAAGCCCGACCCCAGGGCGCCGCCAAGGCCGTAGGCCACATAATAGGTTACCGAAAGATCAAGATTCTTCTCTTTGGGAACCAGGGCGAAATAATAGTTGTGGGCGGCGTTCTCCCCGCCGGCCAGGCCGAAATTGGCGAGAAAGTGAATGAGGGAAAGTATCAGTGCGATGCTTGCCATAGAGAAGCCCAAGACCGAGCCCGAGGGCAGCAAGGCGATTGGAAGGAAGCTGAGAAGGCCTATGGCGTTGAATATGATCATCAGAGGCTTCGAGCCCAGCCGGTCAACCAGGAGTTTGCTCAAAAAGCCCATGGCTACCGAGCCCATGCTTGCTATGAGTGCATAGACCATAACGGCGTCATCGCCCTGGGAGAAGATTTCCTTTGCGTAGACAGGCAGAAAAGATCGGCCCATGCCCGAGACCAGGGCGAGAACCATAAAGTTGAGGATAAATCGGCGGAAGCCCGGGTCTTTGGCGGCCTCCTTGGTGGCAGTGATAAGGGAGGTGGTTTTTTCTGGCGAGAAGTCTGTGGGCTCGGGCAGCCGCAAGAGGAAAAAGGAGCCGGCGAAGCCGACGGCGATGCCAATGCCCACGCCTATGGCATAGGCCCCCGGGCTGGCATCCTCTCCTAAAAACAGGGCGAGCAGCAGGCCGCTCACCATGCTGGCCACAGAGCTTGCGATCGATGTGGTGACGACGTATTCACCCCGGTCGGAGCGAGGCTTGTCGCCGCCACCCGAGGCAATGTAGGCGATGACGGGATTGTTCCCTATCATGCCGACTCCCCGGGAAAGGGCAAAACCGGCCGTCCCGGCGATCAGCAAAGCTATGGCGATCCCCTCGTGCCCGCCCGCGGCGGCCAGGGGAGCGAATAATATCGGCAGCAGCGCGGTGTACCTACCCACCCAGCCCCAGCCGAAGGTCCAGATTATTGGCTTGAACTTGACCACCCGCTTGCCCAGGGGCATGAAAAAATAGGTGGAATAGGCTATGGCGTTGAGTATGCCCACGACGGCGTTGGAAGCTCCCAGGCGCACGGCAAAGAGGGTGATGAAGGAGCCGGACACGAAGACAAAAGAGAAGGAGTTGAGGAGGTTGAAAATATTAAAGTCTCTTCGTGCCGATTTAAGTCTGGCAAGGGAGAGGGGCGCGGCCATGGGAGTACTATAGTATAGAATATGGCTTTAGGAAATTGGATCCCGGGCTCAGGAAGCCGCTTTTGTATCTTTAGGCGAAGTCCTGAGGAAGGTTTTGGGATTCTTCCACCTCCCTGTCCTGTAATACCAGGTGGAAAAGATCATGCCTACCATCCAGCCTGCAGGAATGGACCACCAGATGCCGTCGCTTCCCATATGAAATACCCTGGTGAACAGAAGGGCCAGGGGCACGCGAACCAGCCAGAGGGCGAGGATCGTATTGATCATGGGGATGAATACGTCGCCGGCTCCCCGCATGACACCGTTATTGATAAACATGATGCCGAAGACCACGTAAAATAGGCCGACGATAACAAGGTAACTGGCGCCGATGCCGATGACCTGGCTGTCGTCTGAAAAAATTCCCATGAGGTTTTTGCCGAACAGCAGTATCAGCAGGGTTATAGCCAGGGATATTGCCGTATTGACGGCGATCGCCGAGAGATGCCCTCGTTTGACCCGCTCGGGCTTGCCTGCCCCAATGTTCTGCCCTGTAAACGTGGTTATCGCCGCGCCGAGGTTCATCGCGGGCATGGCGGCGATTGAATCTA
The DNA here is from genome assembly GCA_034003305.1 of Spirochaetia bacterium. Lineage (GTDB taxonomy): Bacteria > Spirochaetota > Spirochaetia > Treponematales > Rectinemataceae > UBA2256. Next base: position 1,850 of record JAVEYV010000341.1, read on the forward strand.
TCCGGGATGCGGCAGTGAAGGCCGCCATTGTCTGGGGGCCGAATTCATTGACGATTCTTGAGAGGGTCATCATGCCCAGGGAGACCATGGTTTGCTGAAGTCCCGTAGGAAGGCCGATGCGAAGCATTTGGGAAAAGCTGTGCTTGTCCCAGCGCAGTTTTCCGGGTTCCAGCTTCAGGTAGGGATTGCGCTTGTTAAGCACAAAGAGGGCTCCAATAAAGGAAAGCCCCTGGGAGATTATGGTAGCCCAGGCGACGCCCGCGACGCCCCAGTGAAAAACCACGACAAAGAGAAGGTCGAGAACAACATTGACCATGGTTGAAAAAATCAGAATGTACAGCGGGGTTTTGGAATCGCCCAGACCCCGCAGCATGGCGGCGACTCCATTGTATCCGAAGATGGCCAACATTCCTGCGAAGGTGATGCGCAGGTAGGTCGTGGCTTCGGGCATTATTGTTTCGGGCACGGCGAGCAGCCTAAGAATTAAGGGAGCGGCGATAAGCCCGAGCATGGTCATCAGCAGGCCCGCGGCGAAAAGAAAGATGTAGCTGGTGGAGACTACGTCGGCCAGTCTTTTCTCGTCTTTAGCTCCGAAGAATTGGGAGATGAGGACGGTGGATCCCATGCTCACCCCCATGATGAGGGCCAGCATGAAGAAAATTATGGGGAAGGAGGTGCCCACCGCCGCCAGCGCCGAGGTGCCGATAAAGCGCCCCACCACAAAGCTGTCCACCATGTTGTAAAACTGTTGGAATATATTGCCGAAAAGCATGGGCAGGGCAAAGCCGATGAGCTGCTTTGTCTCGTCGCCGGTGGTGAGATCCTTCATCGCCATGATGGTGCCTTCTCAGCGTCGCCTCGGCTCATTCCCCTTCCTTTGCCTTCTCCCAAAGCTCATCCATCGCCGGCAAGGTCTGGGCGGACATGGGCAGGCCTTGCTCCTTCATGCCTTTTTCTACATGCCTGAAGCGTCGGGAAAATTTTTCGTTCGTCCTCATGAGGGCAAGGCCGGGATCGATACCCAGCGCCCGGGAGAGGTTGACCATGGAAAAGAGAAGGTCGCCGATTTCGGCTTCCAGCTCCGCGGTCTCGCCCTGGGCGAGGGCTTTCCGGGCTTCGGCCAGCTCTTCTTCAACCTTGGCCCAGACCGGCTCGGCGCTCGGCCAATCGA
>JAVEYV010000342.1:0-3020 GCA_034003305.1 Spirochaetia bacterium
GAACAAGGACCATCAGGTCTTCAGAAACCCCGTCATCGGCTATCACTTTCACACGGTAGTTATCTCCCATATCCAGGTTGTCCGGGACAAAATGCCAGGATATCTGATACTGAGCGCCGGCGCTTGTTGCCGCGATTTGTCCGTAATCTCCACTAAGAGAATCAGGAATAATGGTGTAGCTTGCTCCGCCATCGCTGGATGCCATAAGACTGACATCGCAAGGAAGATTGTCGGGATGGGAAAGATTGTAGCTTACCAGAATTACATTTCCGGATTGTGCAGCCACCACGTTCGAGACTACCGGAGCTGCAACGATAAAACTAAATGCACATAGGGCCGTGAAGATTGACAACAGCTTTTTCATGTTTCCCTCTTCACTTTATCAAGATCAGTTTTGCGCTGGAACTGTGGCTGGGGGACTTCAATTTGATCAGATAGATTCCGCTGCCACAAGGATTTCCATGAAGATCACGTCCGTCCCATTCTAACTGATGACTGCCCGGGCGATAAGATTGAGATCTAATCAACTGCCCGGCTATATTGTAAATGCCACAGACAGCTGTCTCATCTGCTTTGACGTTTAGCTCTATGCGTGTTTGAGAACCGCTCCGGAAGGGATTGGGCCCCAATGTTCGCATAGAAGTGCTGTGTTGAATAGAGGGAGTGGTGGTATCATCCACCGGAGTCCCTGTTATCGAAAACACATTTGATTCCGCCTCCCCAATGAAGGCATGAAGACTTCCCAATAAAATGAGAAGTGTAACGATTAGTAGAAATCTGCTCATTATTTCTCCTTTATCATAATTTGTAGTGGTCCTAATCACTGACCCCTTTTCCTGTCAAGGCATTAAATCAACTATCTTCCAGGTAATCATATATGGACAGCCGTAATCACTAGATATGTATTATTATATGGTACAAATATAGTCATCCGATAAAGTTGGTTCCCAATCAAATCCAAGGGTTTATAGAAGGGCTCCATGCCACTCTCCCTCCACCCAGTCCGATTCCTCTTCCGTACCACGCAAGAGGAATCCAAGAGGCTTGGCTTTGGACAGCAAGCCAGAAGATGGCAGGAAGCAGCCACCATTGCCAATTAGAAAACCCGATAACTCCTACCCGGGTGCAAAGCACACCCCAATTGTACATCGTACATCGTACATCATAAATCGTACATTCTGTAGATCCCTCCCTCATTTATCCATTGATCAATAAAATACTTGACATGGATTTGCATGATGAAAATAATGCAATTGGTCGCTTGCTCTTACATAAATTGTAAGTGACAGGTGATATCAGATGCCCTCAAATAACCTGAGAAACAATGAGTTGTAATATATACCAATAGTTTGGACTTAACACTTTACTGAATGTAGAATTCATACTTTATCAAAACACATAAGGAGTGACCTCATGAAAAGGATGTTGTTGTCCGTTGTCATTTGTAGCTTTTTGTTATCGCTTGGAGCAGTTTATCACAAGTTAAGTGCTTATGAAAGTCCTGGCTCCTATCTCTCAGTTGACGTAGTTGGTACGACAGCCTATACTGTAGACCCCAGTCATATAGGTCTGCAGATAATTGATGTCTCCAATCCCCTTAGTCCGGTACGGCTTGGTTTTTTACATGCTGGTGTTAGCGGAGCTGTCTCGATTACTGTTATCGACACAACAGCTTATGTGGCAACGCACAGTACAGGCCTGAAGATTATTGATGTCTCCAATCCCCAGCAACCGATACTGCTTGGCTACTATGATACTCCCGGATACGCTCTCTCAGTTGACGTAGTAGGCACGATAGCATATGTGGCTGATAGTTTTATGGGTCTACAGATCATTGATGTCTCCAATCCCCAGAGCCCTATGATAATTGGTTCTTACGTGACTCCAGACTACGCTCGCTCAGTTGACGTAGTGGGCTCGATAGCATATGTGGCAGACGAAGAGGCAGGACTACATGTCATCGATGTCTCCAATCCCCAGAATCCGATGCTGCTGGGCCACTATGATACTCCCGGCTCAGCTTACTCGGTTGAGGTTAAGGGCACGACAGCCTTTGTGGCAGACTCAGCGGCAGGTCTACAAATGATCGATGTTACCAATCCCCAGAACCCAGTGCATATCGGCTCATTTGCTACTGCCAGCTACGCACGTTCGGTACGCATAGGAGGTAATAGAGCATATGTGATAACTTACTATGCAGGTCTGCAGATCCTCGATATCTCCGATCCCCACAGCCCGTTGCTTATTGGCTCATATGATACTCCCCGCAACGCTTATTCAGTTGACGTAGTGGGCACGACAGCCTTTGTGGCAAACTCAGAGGCATGTCTACAGATTATCGATGTTACAAATCCCCAGAACTCTGCGCAGATCGGATCTTATGATACTCCCGGTTCCACTATCTCGTTTGATCTGGTGGACAGTACAGCCTATGTAGCAGATGGAGTTGCCGGTTTGCAGATCTTTGATGTTGCAAATCCCCAGAGCCCGGTCCTGCTTGGCTCATATGATACTCCCGGTAACGTTCGTTCAGTTGACGTAGTGGGCACGAAAGCATATGTGGCAGGCGTGGATACAGGTCTGCAGATCCTCGATGTCTCCAATCCCCAGAGCCCCATTCTTCTTGGTTCTAGTGGTAATCTCTCCGACACTAACTCGGTTACGGTCGTGGGCCTGATAGCCTATGTGACATCCGGTTACAGAGGTCTGAAGATATTCGATGTTTACGATCCCCAGAACCCCATTCTGATAGGTTCTTATTCTGCTCCCAACAGGTCTGCTTACTCGGTAACCATAGTGGGCATGACAGCCTATGTGACAATCCCTAACCTTGGTCTGCAGATCATCGATGTCTCAAAACCTCAGAGCCCCGAGCTGATTGGCTACTATTATTCTTCTTCCATAGGTTATTCACCTTTTGTCGTAATGGGTAAAACTGCTTATTTGGCATGCCTTGAGGCAGGGCTTCGGATCTTTGATGTATCCAATCCCCAGAACCCCGTGCTGATTGGCAGTATCTT
>JAVEYV010000343.1:0-3011 GCA_034003305.1 Spirochaetia bacterium
AGATTACCCAATTTGAGTGGCAGAACCTAAAGACCTTCGGAGCAGGTGAGGACTTAAGCTTCGACGCATGGATGGACTATGGCGCCCAACTGATAAACGCAGGCTATGCCGCCGTTGCCTACGATCGCGGAATGACTCTTAGTCTCACCGCCCTGGCCGCCGGAGTGCTCAAATCCGGGAAGGCTGTTTCCTTGGTGAACTATGTGCCATTCGGGGCTAAGAAGACCGCTGCCAAGAAGGCCGCGCCAGCCGGTACCGACGATGTGAACATGGAACTATTCGATCAGCTCAAGGCGCTCCGCAAAACGCTGGCCGATGAGCGCAAGGTCCCTGCGTACATTATCTTTAGCGACAAGACCCTCAAGGACATGGCTGCCAAAGCCCCCAGGACGCTGGCTGATTTCCGGCAGGTCCATGGAGTTGGCGAGGCAAAGGCTGAGGCGTATGGCGCAGTATTTATCAAGGCGATCCAGGAGTGGCTGGCCAGGACCTGATTCGCAAGCGGGTTTCATACCCCGCGGCTTGTCGCGAGGTATGTTGATTATGGTAAATCATCGGATACACTCTCTGGTGATGAGGAGCGGATGAATACTATGAAAAAGACTTCTACCCAATCGGTTGAAAAAAATAGCGGCATCGAATCAGGACTTGTCTCGGAGCTGCAGGGTTTTGTCCTGAAACGAACGGCAGAATACGACGCCATAGCCCAGGACATCTGGGAGCACCCGGAAGTGGCATTCCAGGAAAAGCGCTCCTCCGCCTTGTACCGGGAGCGCCTAGCTTCCCAGGGCTTCAGCGTCAGCGAGCTTCCGGAGCTGGAAAATGCCTTTGTCGCGGAAAAGCTGGTTCAAGGCAGGGTCTCTGGGGCGCCTGGGGCCGGCGATCTTCCGGTAATCGGCTTTATGGGCGAGTACGACGCCCTGCCGGGGATGTCCCAGGCCTGCAGCGTGGAACGCCGGCCGCGGGAAGCCGGGGCGCCGGGCCATGCCTGCGGGCATAATCTTTTAGGGGCCGGGAGCCTTGTGGCGGCGGAAGCGCTGGCGCATCTGCTGGAGAGCCGAGGCGTCGCGGCCAGGGTGCGGTACTACGGTTGTCCGGCGGAGGAATCCTTGGGGCGGATCCCGATGGTCAAGGCGGGGCGCTTTGGCGACGCCTCGGCGGTACTCACGTGGCACCCGGCGGATGTGAATACGCCGCATCGCTATGTCACCAGCGCCAACCTCGCGGCCGTTTTTTCATTCAAGGGAAGGGCGAGTCACGCCGGCATGGCACCTTACGCAGGCCGTTCGGCCCTGGACGCGGCCCAGCTCTTCAATCTTTCGATGGAATTCATGCGGGAGCACCTGGAGCCTGGTGTGATGCTTCACTATGTGATCAGCGACGGAGGGCAGCGACCGAATATCGTGCCTGAAAGCGCGGCTACCTTTCTCTATATCAGGGCAGCTTCGGCCGCCACGGTGCGGGCTGTAATGGCTCGCCTTACAAAGGCCGCCCGGGGCGCCTGCCTCATGACCGAAACCAGCTTCAAGGCCGAGATAAAGCACGGCAAGTGCGATTATCGCCCCAACGAAACCATACAGGACGCCCTGCTTGAGGCTATGAAAGCGCTTCCACTGCCTCAGCCCAGCCCCGAGGAGAAGGATTTCGCCAAAAAACTCCAGGGGACGGTAGCGAAGGAAGATAGACCGGCTACCCTCCTGCCCATCGGCGCCCCCGCCAGTCTGCTGAAGGCGCCCATCCATGCCGAGGTAGGCGACTTCGGCGCCGACAAGCGCATCGGCGGCTCCCTGGATACCGGCGATGTGTCCTATGTGGTCCCCGTGGGACAGATGAACGCCGCCACCTGGCCCCTGGGCGTGGGCGCCCATACCTGGCAGTCCTGCGCCGCCTCGGGTTCGCCCTGGGCCTGCAAGGCCATGCGCTGGGCAGGCATGTCCCTGGCCCTGGCAGCCTTCCGCCTCGCCGCCGAGCCTGAGCTCCTCGCGGCGGCCCAGGCCGAGTTCAAAGCCAATGCCGAGCCTTACCGCTCGACCATGGATGTTTAGGATTTGTGAATAGCCTCTTGATTTACTCAACGTATTGAGTAAAAATACTCAGTATGTTGAGTAAATCACAGATCAACTATCGAAGACAGCAATTCTCCGAACTCGAAAAACGCCTCTCGGAAGATCGACGATTTATCCAGGTTATTTCCGGCCCTCGCCAAGTGGGTAAGACAACCCTCGTTTTGGATGTACTTAAAAATCAGGGATCGCTCTTTCGGTATGCGAGCGCCGATGAGCCTGGATTGCGAGGCTCGGAATGGATAGCCCAGCAATGGGAGGCCGCGAGGCTGGTGGCCAGGGATTCAGGTAAAGCTATTTTAGCCCTGGACGAGATCCAAAAAGTTCCAGGTTGGTCGGAAACAGTCAAACGCCTTTGGGATGAAGATACCAGGGAAGGACGAACACTTAAGGTAATAATACTAGGCTCGGCTCCATTGCTGATAGCTCGAGGACTTTCGGAAAGTCTCGCAGGCCGCTTTGAAATTCTTCGTCTCCCGCATTGGAGCTATGCTGAAATGCATGAAGCTTTTGGCTTTTCATTAAACGAGTATATTTATTTCGGAGGCTATCCCGGCGCGGCATCCTTGATTGGCGAACCTGGGCGCTGGAAGCGCTACATCGCCGACAGTCTCATAGAAACCACACTTTCGAGAGATGTTCTTCTGCTGACCAGAGTGGACAAGCCCGCGTTGCTCAGGCTGGTATTCGAACTCGCATGCGGTTACTCGGGTCAGATACTTTCATACACTAAAATGCTCGGCCAACTGCAGGATGCCGGCAATACTACAACCCTGGCTCACTATTTAAACCTGCTTTCCCAGGCAGGTATGGTGCGGGGTTTGCCTAAGTTTTCTGGCGACAGTGCACGGAGCCGGGCTTCCAGCCCCAAACTGCAGGTATTGAATACGGCGCTCATCAGCGCTACCACTGGCCGCAGCTTTGAAGAAGCCATGGGAGACCATGAGT
>JAVEYV010000344.1:0-3011 GCA_034003305.1 Spirochaetia bacterium
CCGGGCAAAGGCAATTAGCTGTTTCTGCCCGGTGGAGAGCAGATTGCCGGCTTCACCCACCTTGTAATCGTACCTATCCGGCAGGTTTTGGATAAACTCATCCGCCCGCACCATCCGGGCAGCTTCCATCACCTCTTCATCGCTGGCATCCAGCCTGCCGTAACGGATGTTTTCCATCACGCTGCCCTGAAAGAGATGCGGAACCTGCTGTACGTAGCCCAGATTGCTGTGGATCCACTTTAGCGGAACTTCCCGGTAATCGATGCCATCGATCTCGATCAAGCCTTGCTGCGGCTCATAGAAGCGGCAGATCAGATTGACCAGGGTAGTTTTACCCGTACCGGTTTCTCCCACCAGCGCGATGGATTCGCCCGGAGCGATCTCCAGATTGAAGTTTCTAAACACCGGATGCCCTTCCTTGTAGAAAAAGCTCATATCTTTCAAGCTGATTCTGCCCTGCATCAGACGCTCTTTCCATTCCTGACTGAAGGCTTCACTGCTGTTAATTTCCGGTTCCAGGTTAATCAGCGAAAACACACGCTCCGCGGAAGCCTGGGCATGCTGCATTTCAGCAAAGAGCCTTGCCACATTGGAAAAGGGCTCAAAGAGGTGCATGGTATAGCTGATGAAGGCCACCATGGTGCCATAGCTGATAGTCTGTGCCAATACCGAAGCACCGCCGATCCACACCACGATCCCGGTACCCAGGGACGATACCATCAGGATCATCGGCATAAACAGGGCAGATACGATGGCAGACTTCACCGAGCTCTGATACATCTTTTGGTTGAGATCCAGAAAGTCATGCAGATTGATGTCTTCACACACCAGGGTCTTGGTGGTCTTGGCGCCATGAATCCCTTCGCCAAAGGAATGCGTGATCATGGAATTGAACCTGCGTACCTGACGAAAGAGGCGAAACATCGTTCCCTGGAAATAGTGGCTGAGAATAGCTATGATCGGCATCAAGGCCAGCAGGATCAAAGCCAGTTTCCAGGATAGGGTAAAGACCACTATCAGGACAAAGATGATCATGGCAAAACCCCAGATCAGATCCACGATTCCCCAGGCTACCACATCGCCCAGGCGATTGATATCGGAGGTTACTCTCGCTACGATCCAGCCGCTGGAAGTGCGGTCGAAATAACTGAAGCTCATGCTTTGCAGCTTGCGAAAGGCTTTGCTGCGCAGATCGAAATTCAGACCGGTCTCGATGCGTCCGGCAAGATCGATCAATAGATACACGTTTACAAACTGAAACACGATCAACAGGAAATACATCAGGCTAAAGGTCTGAATGCCTGAGTAATCCTTGGGGATGATCATATTATCGATGCCATACTTGGTCATCAGCGGCAAAGCTGTGTCAATCGAGGCATTAAAGATCATCACCACGATCAGGAGATAGACCTTGGACTTATGGCGTTGTAGCTGCTTCAGCATCCTCAGCCATAGGCTCCAATCGAACTTACTGGTATATTCTTTTTCTGTATATTCTTGCATTTGTATGTCCTTAGCTGGCTTCAAGCTCCAGCATGTGCTGAATCTTCCAGATCCGCTGATATGCCCCATCCTGGGCGATTAACTCTCTATGTGTGCCAATCTGGGCGATTCTGCCATGTTCCAGCACCACGATCCGGTCTGCCAGAGCAACCCCGGTGAGGCGATGGGTGATGATGATCGTAGTGGCGCGCCCCTTGCGGGAGAGCAGGTTGTTCTGAATGATCTGTTCGGTTTCGCTGTCCACTGCGGAAAGCGCGTCGTCAAAGATCAGGATGGAAGGATCCATCACCAGGGCTCGCGCCATGGCGCAGCGCTGTCTTTGACCCCCGGAGAGAGTGATGCCACGTTCGCCGATTACCGTTTCGTAGCCATGTTCAAATTCAGCGATGCTATCGTGCAGCGCGGCTTCGCGTGAGGCTTTTTCCACCAGGGTAAGATCCACGTCCTTCAGCGCCATCCCGATGTTTGCCGTGATTGACCTGGAATACAGGAAGGGCTCTTGGAGCACGATGCCGATCTGTGAGCGCAAGTCTTTGCGATTGTAGGTGCTGATATCCACTCCATCGATCAGGATTTTGCCCTGATAATCGTCAAAGAGCCGGGGGATCAGATTGGTCAGGGTGGATTTTCCCGACCCCGTAGCCCCCAGGATCACCACAGTCTCACCCGCAGCGATCTTCAGATTGATATCTTGAAGGGTCGGGTGCGCAGGATCGTAGGCAAAACTGATCTTCTGGAACTCGATTTCTCCCTTCAGTCTGCTCCCGGAGGGGATGCTGATCCCGGATTCCAGATCTTCCACCGGGGTATTCATCACATCTTGCAGACGGCCGATGGAAACCAAAGCGCGTCCCATATCGGTGAGGATTCTGCCCATCTCGCGGATCGGCCACAGCAGCATGCCCACGTAGGTACTGAAGGCCAGGAGCGTGCCCAGACTGATTTCACCGGAGATCGTCCAGCCCACGCCAAAGATAAAAACTCCGGCGATCTGGATCAGACACAAGGCATCGGATGACGACCAGTAATAGGCCAGGATGGTGATCAACTTGCGGCATTTCTCCCGGTAGTCATTGGCAGCGGCTTCAAAGCGGGATATCTCGTAATCCTCTCTGGCAAATGCTCTTACCACTCTGATCCCGCTGATCGATTCTTCTAACACGGTGGTGAGATAGCCTTCCGCTTCATCTGCCGCCTGGAATCTGCGCCGCACCTGGCGGAAGAAAATGACGGCATAGATGAAGATGATGGGCACCACAATCATGGATACCAAAGTCATGCGGGTATCCATCGAAAGCATGATCGGGACTAAGAGCAGTATCATAAATACGCCGCGGCCCAATTGCACAAACTGCAGGGCCAGGAATCTGCGGATGGTCTCCACATCCGAGGTACAGCGCTGGATAATATCACCCGTCTGCACCTTGCTATGCCAGCTATAAGGCAGCTTTTGAATGTGATCATAGAGCGAGTTTTTTAGCCGGCGGGCGAATTCTTCGGATACTTCC
>JAVEYV010000345.1:0-3001 GCA_034003305.1 Spirochaetia bacterium
AGCAAGCGGATAGCTGCTGAAGCTCGCCGCCGGCATTCATCAGGGTGGGAGACTTAGGTAAGAAATGACCGCTATCCAGCAGGGCATAATACTTCTCAAAGAGAGCTTCATCGCCCCCGGAAATATTACGTGCCACACGATTGATCATCGCAGGCCAATCTTCAATGCATTCACCTGCGGCGTTTTTGGCAAAATACCTCTTTTCCAGTACGACGAGTGCGTTTTCACTTAAATGCATGTCATGCCCTCATTTGGCTGGTAAAGCCAGGATCTCGCGCGCCTGCTGCGGAGTGGCAATCGGACGACCGATCTCTGTGGCGATGCGAGCCAAACGGGCTACCAATTGAGCGTTTGAATCAGCGACTACTCCTTTGTGATAAAAGATGTTATCTTCAAAACCAGAACGGATATGACCTCCGGTAACCATCGCCATCATTGAAGTGGGAATATGCCATCTCCCGATGCCGGCAACCGCCCATGTGGCTGTAGGGATTTCCTCTGCCAGATGCTCAATCATGTACAGCAAGTTCTTCGGTTTTCCACTCATACCCCCGGGCACTCCCAGGACAAACTGGATATGCAGGGGACTATGGGTGATGATGCCTTTCTTGACCAGACGAGCCACCACATCGATCATGCCGGATTCATATACCTCCACCTCCGGGACTACATTGTATTCCTTAAAGGCTTCAGCTAAGCGAATGATATCCTTTGGGTGATTCACGAAGATATCATCCCCAAAGTTTAAAGTCCCGGCGTTTAAGGTGCCCATATCGGGTTTCAATGATAGCGGGGCCAGGCGCTTTTCAAAAGCTTCGCCAACTGCGCCCCCTGTGCTGATCTGAATGATGACTTCGGGCACTGCAGCCCGGATGGCTTCAATGGAATCCTTAAAGCGTTCCAGGCGCTGAGTGGGGCTGCCGTCATCTTCTCTCACATGGAGATGAATCACTCTTGCTCCTGCCTCAAAGCAGGCCTTTGCCTCAAGAGCTTGTTCTTCTGGTGTAATGGGAAGATTCGGTTGGTCTTTACGGGTAGTTTCGGCCCCCGTGATTGCCGCGGTCAAGATGATCGGGTTCATAATAGTCCTCTATGTTTCTTATTAATTATTAGTCAATGAACCAGCTCTCAAAGAGTCGGACCCTTTTTAAGCTGCCTGGCGTAGTGGATAGTATCCTGGCTGCCAGAGCGGAAAACTTCTGTTCGTTATCACTTACAAAAAAGCTATCCTTGCCAGGACGTCCATCGTGTTCGGCCGGGATCAACATGCCCAGGTAACGGGCAATTGCTTCAGCGCTATCTACGAGGTTAACGTTCTGACCAAGGACACTTTTAATGGTGTCTGCCAGAAGGGGATAATGAGTGCATCCCAATACCAGCGTGTCAATATCAAGATCAAGTAGTTCCCTGAGATAGGTATGGGCTACTTCACGGGCAATTGGGTGATCCTGCCAGCCTTCTTCCACTATGGGCACTAATAGGGGACAGGCATAGGAATAAACTTCGGTAGTGGGGACCAGTGCCTTGATGGCTTTAGTATATGCCTCACTGCGGATGGTTCCTTCGGTTCCGATAACCCCGATGCGCCCGGTTTTGGTGGAACTGACAGCCACTTCGCTACCGGGATCAATCACTCCGATGATCGGAATATCGGTCAATGTCCGCAAAGCGTCGAGGGCTACAGCGGAGGAGGTGTTACAGGCCACGATAAGGGTTTTGATTCCTTGTTGAAGGAGGAAACGGGCATTCTGCACGGAGTAATCAATGATCGTATTTGGAGACTTTGGGCCGTAGGGCACCCTTGCAGTATCTCCAAAATAGATCAAATCCTCTTCCGGAAAGGCATTCCTGATGGCCCTGTAAACCGTGAGACCGCCAACTCCGGAGTCGAATATGCCAATGGGCTTCTTCATCTTCTCCTTCCTGATTTATTCGCTTTGCTGGCAATTTTTTTAGGCTTGTGTTTAGCGTCAACTCTTATTCTTGGCTTTCTGGCTTTATCCTGTCTCTGAACTCGATGATAGTGCATATGATCATCGGCATCTCCGGTAAGCTCCAGATAGATATCGTCACTCACTTCCATGATGCGTACTTTTAGGGTATCGAGCAGTTCAAAGGATTCATTATTGACTGGGTTTACATGGCGCATTGCCCAATCCTGATACTCCCATTTTCCGCGTCCAAACTGATCTTTCTTAAGCACTGCAGAGACCGGCATCTCGTTCAGCCTTACGATTACTCCACTGCTATTTGCAGAAATGACCAATCCGGAATAGGCTTCACCGATCTTATCCTTCATGTATGTAGCGCTATAAACTCTTTCGATGTCTCGTTCCGCCGAGTCAGCCTGTAGCTCCTGCTCAGAAGCCACTGCTGCCCAATGTTTCACCAATTGCATCGTGGGCTTGTCCTTCTCGCTACCAAGAACATACACCTTGCACAAGTGATGGATTACCAGATCGCATAAGCGGCGAATGGGACTGGTAAAGTGAGTATAGTTCTCCAGTGCCAGGCCAAAGTGACGAATATGCTGAGTGGAGTACTTGGCCTTTTTCATACTACGCAGGATGATACGATCAAAGACCCGATGATAATCATGATCGGGGAGTGAATCCAACAAGCGCTGAACGCTTCGGTTCATATCTTCCTGCTCGAGGTAACCAATGCCATAGAAGCTCAGTGTCTCGATCAGTTTATCGATCTTTCGCTGATCAGGATCTTCATGGATGCGATATATGGAGTATGGCGCTTTGAGAGATAGTAACGCTGCAGTATATTCATTTGCCACCAGCATGCAGTTTTCGATCAACTTGTGGCTTTCTGTTTCTTCGGCGATGCCCAAGTGATGAACAAATCCCTCAGCATCGTATTCATACTCAATCTCTGGTAAATCGAAGAATATGTAGCCGGCATCTTTACGAATGCGGCTGAGCTGACGCGAAAGTAAGCGAGCTTCCTGCAGAGCCTGCACCAGGGCATCCGAGAGCTCATGATTCTTGCC
>JAVEYV010000346.1:0-2992 GCA_034003305.1 Spirochaetia bacterium
TCGGCCAGGATCGGCGTTCAGACAGACCCCGCCGGGGTTCCAATCTCCGCTACGACATAGAGCTGCCCTTCGAAAAGGCCGTCTACGGCACAACGGTGGAAATCGCTTACAGCAAGGACGACACCTGCAAAACCTGTTCCGGCTCGGGCTCGGTGGACGGATCGGGCCGCAAGGTTTGCGGCACCTGCAAAGGCTCCGGCCAGGTTCGCCGAAGCTCGGGCTTTTTCTCCATCTCCCAGCCCTGTCCCGCCTGCGGCGGCGAAGGTTCGGTCATCGACAAGCCCTGCCGCGATTGCTCGGGCAGCGGCATTAGCAAGAAAAAGCAGAAAATCAAGGTTACCATTCCAGCCGGGGTTGAAGACGGCAAACGGGTCACCATACCCGGCCAGGGCGATGTTGGCCCCAACGCCGGTGCCCCCGGCGACCTCTATGTCTTCATCCATGTACGGGCTCACGAATACTACGAGCGTCACGAGCAGGACCTTTACTGCGCGGTGCGCATCGACATGAGCACCGCAGCCTTAGGCGGCGAGGTTGTCATCGGCACATTGGATGGGAAAAAGATCAAACTCTCCGTCCCCGCCGGTACCCAGCACGGCAAGCTCCTCCGCATCCGGGAAGAAGGCGTACCCTCCTCCAGCGGGCGCAAGGGCGACCTCTACATAAAAATCCTCGTCCAGGTTCCCGCCCGCATATCCCGCCGCGGAAAGGAGCTTCTGGAAGAATATCGCCGTCTCGAAGGCGAGACCACCGAGCCCCAGACGGTAAAGCTTTCGGACGTGGCCGGTTCCTAGCCATGAGCAGGTCAAGCGGTAAAGCATCGACTACTCCAGCAATCACCATAAAAGAAATAGCCAAGGAAGCGGGAGTTTCCCTGGCTACAGTGTCCCGGGTTCTCAATAATACGAGAAATGTTGACAAGGAAATTGCTGCAAAAGTGTTGGCTGTTGCCGAGCGATACGATTTTAAGCCTTCACCCGCCGCCCGATTTATGAAGGGCCAGCGGACAGGAATCCTCGGGCTTATTGTACCAGATGTTTCACTTTCTTTTTTTGGAGATTTGGCCGAAGGGGCCATACGTTCCGCCCGAACATATGATCAGGTAATTATCGTTGCTTCTTCTCAGGGCGATCGGAATACAGAGAATATTATTATTGATCAGCTCTCTCGCTCCCTCTTGGACGGGCTTATCTACTGTCCTGTCGCCAGCGGCGCTCCGCTGCCTGAAATCGAGCGATTCAGAGATCTTCCTTTGGTTGTGGTTGGCAGAAGGTCTGTATTCAAAGATCGACCCCATATCTATACCGATAATCGCAAGGCAGGGTATATCGCCGCAAAATACCTCATCAATCTTGGAAGAACCAATATTGGCTTTGTAGCGGGCTTCTGGGATCCCCCATGCAACGAAGCCGGTTTGTATAGAATGTCCCAAGAACCGACCGCCGGCTGCTATTCAACCCTGGACCGTTTCTATGGCTATAGCAGAGCCTTGGTGGAAGCGAATATTTCCTACAACCAAGAGTTTGTAGTTGTTTCGGGTTACGATAGTGCAGCGGGGTACTCGTCAGCCCAAAAGCTTCTGCGCCAGAATCCTAGGCTGGATTCTCTCCTCGTTCCTAATACCCAGACTGCAGAGGGTGCTCTGCGGTATTGCAAGGAGCAAGCGATATCCGTTCCCTCCGAAGTCAGTATCCTCAGTTTTGACGATGGAGGGCTTGCCTCCATGCTTGCCACTCCTCTTACCGCGCTCTGTCACGACATGGACCATATGGGCTCGAGGGCGGTTGAAAGCCTGAACAGCTTGATAGTCGGTGAGGAGATACAAGACACCATCCTTGATGCAAGCCTCATCATACGGGATTCCACGAGCGCTAAATAATTGGTGAGTAAATGAAAGATTCCTCGGCAACTACTCCTTAGATACGTCAGATTTAATAAGTATCTCTGGAAAACAATTACCAAGCTCGGTAAAAATTTCTAAATATCACAATATTACTCTTGACAATCCGCATAAAGTGCATAAATAATTCGGAAAACGTTTTCCAATATCATTTTTACGAGGACCTTATGCTGATAGATACGATACTTCAGGTGCTCAATCCCAAGATTCTCCTCCTCGTAAGCCTGGGTTCTTTGAGCGGTGTCATAATCGGGGCTCTTCCGGGTCTTTCGGTAACCATGGCAGTTTCCCTGCTTGTCTCAATCACCTTCGGCTGGCCCATGGAACATGCTATGGCAATGATTATTGGTGTCTATTGCGGTGGTGTGTACGGGGGCTCAATCTCTGCAGTGCTGCTGAATATCCCTGGTGCGCCTGGCGCTGTCTGCACCGTGTTCGATGGATATCCTCTCGCGCGGCGGGGCGAAGCGGCCATGGCCCTTGGCCTTGCTCGAATTGGATCCTTTTTCGGCGGCTTAATTGGTGTATTTTTCCTTGCTGTCCTTGCCCCGCTCATTGCCCAGGTCGCTCTTGCCTTCGGCCCTTTCGAATACCTGGCACTGGTTATACTTGGCCTTGTTACCATAGGAAGCCTTTCCCAAGGCTCTTTTGCCAAAGCCCTCATTTCCGGAATTTTCGGGTTTCTCATTTCCTGTGTCGGCATGGATCCCATCCATGGAATAGGACGATTTACCTTTGGCAGCATCAACCTCTTGGCTGGTATCAATTACATATCCTGCCTGATAGGGTTCTTTGGCATTTCAGAAGTCATTTCTCAACTTCAGCGCGGTGCGTCAAAAAAGCAGGATATGATTACGCAAATGGGCAGCGTTATTCCAAAGCTGTCCACGTTCAAGCGCATGATACCTCTCATTCTCCGTTCCTCGGTAATTGGTACTTGGATTGGTGCTTTACCCGGAGTCGGCGGGTCCATAGCGGCATTCATCGCATACGATTCTGCTAAAAAAACTGTCAAGAATCCTACTCGTCCCTTTGGCGAAGGAGCCTACGAAGGGGTTATTGCTCCAGAGGTGGCGAATAATGCAGGAATAG
>JAVEYV010000347.1:0-2988 GCA_034003305.1 Spirochaetia bacterium
GGCCACGGGAGCGAGGGCTGAGGCGGTAGCAGCGGCCGGGTTCAAGCCGGATTTCTATAAATTGGTGGCCATAATTCTCTCCGGGTTTTTCTGCGGCATAGCAGGCGCATCCCTCTCCCTTCCCCTTGGAGCCTATGTGCCGAACATGAGTTCGGGCAGAGGATGGATAGCCCTGGTGGCGATATATCTGGGAAACCGCCGGCCAGGCAGGACAGCCCTGGCCTGTTTTGTGTTCGCCCTGGCCGAGAGCTTTTCCAATTACGCCCAGGGACAGTTCGGAATTCCCAGCGAATTCATCTTGGCGATCCCCTTTGCGGCAACCCTTCTCGCGCTTTCCCTCGGCACCTCGGCTAAGAGCAAATGAGGATACCAAGCGGCTGCGCCTAAGATTTGATCGTTCAGCGAAGGGTCATATCATAAAATGTCAGGGAGTTCGTAAAGGGATCTGATGCGCTCGAATTCCAGATCTGCGAATCGATTCAACTCATCCTTGAGAATTGCCCTTCCACCCAAGGCCTTATATCCTTGAGCGTATTTGGGGCTGTCGTCGATAAAAACCGTGGATTCCAACCTAAAACCCGCAGCGTCGAGCACGCGGAGATAGGATTTAGGGTGAGGCTTGCCCACTAAGCCGTTATAGCGGATATCGAAAATCCCCGAAAAACAGCTTTCTATGTCCAGGGCCTTCAGCACCCGCAGGGCGTGCTCCATGGGAGCGTTGGTTAGAATTATTTTGGGATAGTCCAGGCTGTCCAGAAGGTTTTTTAAAACCGGATCGGGAGAAAAGCAGCGTGCTTCCTCCTCGGGGTGAATATGATTAAAGTAGCCGTCCACATCCTTAAGGCCTTCTTCGAATACCAGCCACTCCAAGGTCGTGCCGAATCGACGGGCTTTTTCTCTCCGCTTTTGATTGGTTTCCTCCAGCGGCCAGCCCATAAAAGCGGAGACATATTCATTGATTTTTTCCAATACTCGCAGTTCGAGGCCAGTGGTTTCTGAATAAAGCGTGTCGTCCAGATCTATAATAAGCGCTTGGGTCATCGGATTCTTGTACCATGAATGCTCGCCCGGCTTCAACTCAGGCAGTAAACCGGCCCAGGCTCCTCTGTCGTCGCCGCGGGGCGGAAGATCTTCAATATAGCCATAAAACCGTGTTTACACTATATTTATTCCAGCAGGAGAAACGCGTGTTACCCATAGGTGATCAAAACAGCTGTAAACGAGGTCCGGCCCTCATAACCTGGATTCTCATCTTCATCAACGTCCTGGTCTTTATTTTTATCCAGCGCTTTGGAAGAAACGAAGCCGCCACCCTCGCGATGGCCGCCATTCCTTCCGAAATAGCCAGGGGCAGAGGGCTTTTCAGCATTATCAGCAGTCAGTTTGCCCACGCCGGACTGGCTCACCTCTTTGGGAATATGCTCTTTTTAGGTATTTTCGGCGACAATGTCGAATGCCGCCTTGGACGTCGCCGCTATATCGCCCTCTACCTCATTGCGGGAAGTCTCGGAGTCCTCGCTCATGCGGGAGCTGCAGCCATGGCCGGAGGAGCGGCTGCGGAAGTCCCCCTGGTCGGCGCCTCGGCCGCCATCTCTGCGGTTCTCGCATCCTACCTGGTACTCTTTCCGGGCAACAAGGTAATCGTTCTTCTGTTCAACTTTATTCCCACCGCGCTCTCGGCCTGGCTGGTTATCGGTTTCTGGTTCCTGCTTCAGGTCCTTGGGGGTCTTTCGGGCTTAAGTTCCGGCGGCACGGCGTATCTGGCCCATCTGGGCGGCTTCGGGGCATCCTGGCTTTGGTCCCGGTCGTATAAGCGAAAAGAACAGACCCGCATAGATCGGGAAAAACAGGAAAGCCTCAGGCGAGGAGAATCGGGAGGAGTGCGCTGGTGGATCGTCGATGATGAGGATTAGGGAGCTCTTGTCATACTATGCCGGATAGACTGGAGCGATACGGGGCGCTGATACTCCGGGCCAAGGACAGCCCCGCGGGGCACCGAATACTCAGCCTGCTCACCATCGAAGAGGGGATTATCGATGTATTCCTTTTCGGCGGGTCCAAGAGTTCGTTGCGTTCTTCCGCCGCTCCCTTTGTTGCCGTTCAAGCCTTTGTCTATTCGGATCCTGTAAAGCATTACAGGAAATTAAACGATCTTTCTATCCTTGAATCCTTCCAGGGTATTCGCGAGAGTTACACAAAGCTTTGGTCGGCATCGGTGATGGCCGAAATCGTGCTTAAAACCCAGGGTTGCGGCGGCGAGTACAAGAGCCTGCTCGCTCTCTGCCTTTCCCTGCTTCGAGCTCTGGATGGCGCGGCGGAAGAGGAAGTTGAGATAAAACTCTTTGCCTTTCTCTGGAAGTCCCTGGGAATCATGGGCTTACAGCCCGATCTGCATCACTGCAGCGTATGTGGAAAGCGGATTCAGCCCAAAGAAGGGGCAGAGAAATCCCCAGCGCTACTGCTCTATTCCCCCCGGATCGAGGGGTTTGCCTGCTTTGGCTGCGAGGCAGAAGGCCTGGTGCTGAGCCAGGCTGCTATTGGTCTTTTAGAGCTCTTTCAGACAAAAAAGATTGAAGACTGCTGCCCCCCTTTAGGAAGCGGCGAAAATCTCGATTCCCTGCGGTCCCTCCTCTACTACCTTTCCCAAAAGGCGGCAGAGGGCGTTCTTTTAAGTCTCGAGATCGACCCGGCATTAACCGCCGGGGAAAAATGAAGTATAGTGTTGTATAACCACCGTATATTCAAGGAAAGGAGCGTCTATGAGAGCCGTCGACATAATCATGAAAAAGCGCTCGGGCTTGAGCCTTTCCAAAACAGAAATCGAGTTCTTCATCAGGGGTTATGTAGAAGGATCGATCCCCGATTATCAGGCTTCGGCCCTGCTGATGGCTGTCTATTTCAAGGGGATGGAGCCTTTGGAGACGGCCTTTCTCACCCAGGCGATGCTCGAATCGGGCGAGTCGATGGATCTGTCGGGCCTTGCGGGCC
>JAVEYV010000348.1:0-2987 GCA_034003305.1 Spirochaetia bacterium
CGTGCCCTATACCCTATACTCCATCTATAAAGGCAAGGCCTTGATCGGCTACATACACGGCGTCAATCAAAAAGGCCGCTACGGAGGTATACAGATATTTCTGAGCCTGGACACGAGCGGTAAGATCCTGAACATGTATTTCCAGAAGATCAGTTCCAAAAACGCCAAAGCCTATAAGGCCGCTTCTTTCACAGATCAGTTTAAAGGCCTCAATCTGAAGGACTTTGCCGGCTGGGAAGTCGCTAAAGCCAAAGGCAGCGGCAAGCTAGCCTCCATCAAAAATCCAGCCACCTCCGATCCCGATTTTGCCGCCATCATGCGAGGCGTGAAGAAAAACCTCGTACTGATGCAGCACTTCGCGGGATGGTGAGGAAGTGGGATGCCTCGCATGTGAGAGCTGCGCTGTGACATCTCGTAACGCGTAACACATAACGATTAAGGAACCAATTATGCCATCAATTACCACAATCGCATACAAAAACCTCAGGCGCAAGCGGATGCGCACCGCCCTTACGGTTTTGGGCATAGCCCTTTCCACCTGGGTGCTGATCAGCCTGCTGGGCTTCAACAAAGGCTATGAGAGCTCGCTAAATACCGATATCGACAACCTCGGTTTTCAGGTCCTGCTAACTGCCAAGGGCTGTCCCTACGAAGCGGCAACCTTGATGATGCAGGGCGGCACGGGTCTTAGATATTTGCCGGACAGCGTGTTGGATAGCCTGCGCGCCCATCCGGAAGTGCAGGCCCTCACGCCCATGCTGATGCAGGCCGTGTTTGATCCCAGCGTGGGTGAGACAGGAGCTATCGCTGCCTACAACGGAGTCGATCCCGCCACCTTTCCGGCTATGAAACAATATCTTGAATTTGCCCAGGGCGGATGGTTCAAAGACGCGGAAGCCCTGGAAGCGGTGATCGGGTATGAAGCTGCCGAGCTGGAACAAAGGGAAGTGGGAGACATCCTCCTGATCCCGGATAAAGAAATCGAGCTCAAGGTGGTGGGCATCCTCAAGCGCAGCGGCACTCAGGACGACGGCACTATCTTTGTGCCGTACAAAGCACTGCAAAAAGCCTTTGACGTGGAAGGCAAGCTCACCAGTGTCGGCATCAAAGTAAGCAAGGAAACCGATGTCAATGCCTTCGAAGAAAAGCTCTATTCCCTGCCGGACGTGCAGGTGGTGTCCATGGCCCAGGTGAAGACCACCATCTCCAGCCTGGTATCCACGGCCCGCGTGATGGTGATGTCCATAGCCTTGATCGCCATCCTGATCGCGATGGTGGGCGTGATGAACACCATCCTGATGTCGGTGCTGGAGCGCTTTCAGGAGATCGGGATCATGAAATCGATGGGAGCTTCGGCAGGCCACGTCTTCAGGCTGATCTGGACCGAGACGGCTATCCTTTGTCTGGTGGGTGGAGTGCTGGGAACCCTCTTGGCCCTGGGCCTTTCGGCCCTCACGGAAACGCTGATCCGCAACCTCCTGCCTTACTCGCCAAAGGGCTCACTGATCCTGATCGATCTGCCGTTGGTGCTGCGCTCCATCGCCATCATCGTGGGCATTGGTTTTGTGAGTGGGATCTATCCCGCTTTCAAGGCTTCCAGGATCAAACCGATCGAAGCCATCCGCAGCGCCGAGGGGGAGATATGAGCATCATCACCGCCACTCAGCTTGCCAAGACCTTCCATCGCGGTCAGGAAGCCATCCATGCCGTTGATGGAGTGGATATCGAGATTTCCCAGGGAGAGTTTGTCTCCTTCGTAGGCCCCTCGGGCTCTGGAAAGACCACTCTGCTGCACCTGCTTGGATGTCTGGACACCCCCACCGATGGCAGCCTCAAGGTCAATGACCAGCTTGTTTATACCAACGCTAAGTCTATCTCTGAGAGGGAATTGACCAGCATCAGACGCCGCACCTTTGGCTATATCTTCCAGAAATTCTACCTGATCCCTACTCTCACCGTGCAGGAAAACATCCTGCTGCCCTTTGCCTTCAATGCCGGTAAGCTAAAACGCCATGACATGGGTGAGATAGCCGCAACGCTGGGCTTGGAAAAGCGCTTGAAACACCTGCCC
This sequence comes from Spirochaetia bacterium, assembly GCA_034003305.1. GTDB lineage: Bacteria > Spirochaetota > Spirochaetia > Treponematales > Rectinemataceae > UBA2256. The sequence goes on from JAVEYV010000348.1 coordinate 2,072, forward strand.
TCCGAAATATCGGGTGGAGAGATGCAGAGAGTGGCCATCGCCAGAGCCCTGGTGAGCGATCCAAAGGTGATTCTGGCAGACGAACCCACCGGTAATCTGGATACCAAACGCAGCGAAGAGATTGCCGACATCCTCAGCCAGCTCAACCGCGACAAGGGCATCACCATCATCCTGGTGACCCACAACCCAGGTCTGGCTGCCAGGGCTGGCAGAGTGATCCATATGGTGGACGGAAAAGTAGTAAAGGAGCCTTGATATTAACTCACAACAGACGGTGGCGGTGGGCATGAGCGGCGGGGTGGATTCTTCGCTGGCGGCCAAACTGCTGATGAATTCCGGTTACAAGGTGATCGGGCTCACGATGGCCATCTGGGATGGCTCTATTCCGATCGCGAAAACGCAGAAAAGCGGCTGCTTCGGTCCCGGAGAAGCCGCTGACCTGGCTGCCGCGGCAGATGTTTGCAAGCGTCTGGGGATCGAGCATCACGTCATCCAGCTCGCGGGTGAATACAAAGAAAAGGTATTGGGCTACTTCTGTTCCACCTATCTGGAGGGCAAGACTCCCAATCCCTGCATTCTCTGCAATCAGCGCATGAAGTTTGGCCTCTTGCCCGCCAAGGCAAGAGAGCAGGGCCTCAGCTTCGATTACTTTGCCACTGGTCATTATGTGAGGCTCAGATACGACGAACCCCGCGCCCGCTATCAGATTGTGAGAGCAAAAGACAGCAGCAAAGACCAATCCTACTTCCTCTCCTTCCTGGCCCAAGAACAGCTCCAGGAGCTGATCTTCCCGCTGGGAGACCTCACCAAAAGCGAGATTAAGGCCATGGCAAGGACCATGGGGTTTCAGTACCTGGCAGACAAGCCCGAAAGCCAGGACTTTCTGGAAACGGATGATTACGGAGTTTTATTTGAG
>JAVEYV010000349.1:0-2982 GCA_034003305.1 Spirochaetia bacterium
GTTATCGAGGAAGCGGGATTATCTTCCTGGGTATGCGCTGATGTAAAGACATGTAATAGTAAAAAGAAAAGAAAGAGGTCGCCCAGGTATCCTGGACGACCTCTTTACCAACAAGGTTCGAGGAACTAATTAAGGTAAAGGGTATTGGGGCTATTGATGAGGTGGCCGCTGACAATGAAGAAATTATTATCTCTGTCCGGGGAAGACGGAAATATGTTGTTCTGCCATTGGATAAGTATAATCAGCTGAGAGAATACGAATTGGATGCCGCTATTCATGAATCCAAACAGGAAATAGCAGAGGGAAAATTCTTTTCTGGGTCTATCGAAGATCATATGAAAAGAGTGGGGAATGTATAAACTATTCTTCACAGTCTCTTACGAAGCAAGGGTCAGGAAGTTCCTGAAACGTAATACTGAATTGAAAAAGCAATACGTTAAGACCCTGCAGCTTTTAGAATTGAATCCATTTCATCCATCGCTGCGGCTACATCAGTTTAAGACTGTCAATTTCGAAGGGTATTCTGTATCCATAAATCTTACGTATAGGATATCTCTTGAGTTCTTGATTTCCGGCAAGGAGATTCTCCTTGTTTCTATTGGCGACCATCGGGATATACGGAAAGAAATAGGCGCTATAGGGGCAAATTAACCGCGGGCCTCGGAGAGATTCTCTCCGAGGCCCGCGCTATTTATTTGCCTATGCTGATGCGTCCCTGAATTACGCTTCCTTGACCGCCCGGGCAAGTTCCCGGCCGCGTTCGTAGAGGAGTTCGAGGATGTCTTCGTCGGCGGCGCCCGCCCATTCCACGGCATCCATGGAATTCCACTTGAGGGGCGCGATCTTGTTCTCGTATTCCTTGCGGGCGCCGCCCACCCAGCCGAAGCTGCCGATGCGCAGCACCTTGCGGTACCAGACATGCTTGCGCTCGAAAATGTCCAGCACATAGGCCATGGGTGGGAACATCTTGTATTCGTAGGTGGGCATGGCCACGACCAGGCCTTCGCTCTTGTAGGCGTCGGAGAGCACCCAGGATACGTCTTCGTTGGGTACCCGGTGAATAGTGTAGGGGACCCCTTCTTCCTCGATGCCTTCGATAACGGCCGCCAGGCCTTTTTCGGTGTTGCCGTACATGGAACCCCAGACTATGGCGATTTCCTTTTCCCGGGGGCCTTCCAGGTAGCCTGCGTAGCGGAGGTAGCGCTCGATGATTTCGCCGGGATTCTGGCGCCAAACCATGCCGTGGCTGGGGGCGACGACCTGAATGTCCAAACCGGATACCTTGTCGATAGCCCGCTTTACGAAGAGACCGAAGCTGGCAACGATATTGGCATAGTAGCGCAGGGATTCGGATTCGAAAAAGGCGTGTTCTTCGTCGCTGAACTGGTCGTCGAAGACCCGATCGCCCAGGGCGCCGAAGGAGCCGAAGGCGTCGCAGGAAAAAAGAACGCCGCCGTCGGCGGCCCAGGTCATCATGGTTTCGGGCCAGTGAACATTGGGCGCTTCAAAGAAGTCCAGGGCTAAACCGTCGCCCAGTTCCAGCCTGTCCCCGGTCTTGACGGCTCGAAGCCCGTCTTCGATCTTGTAAAAGCTTCGTACCAGGTCGATGCCCTTGGCGGTGGAGATAATTTCCGCGTTGGGGTTGATGGCTCGGAATTCGTTGAGCCAGCCTGTGTGGTCGGGCTCCAGGTGATTGAGAATGAGGTAGTCTACATCGTCCAAGCCCAGGCCTATGGAGGCTAACTGGCCTGCCAATTCGCCGGGGGCTCCCACCCAATCGCGGACCAAGTCGATTAATGCTACTTTTTCCGACTTGACAAGGTATGAATTAAGAGACACTCCGTAGGGGATGGGCCATAATCCCTCAAAAAGATCGTCGGATTGAATATCCGCATGGAGTGCAAAGATCTTGTCGGTGATGGGGTGGATTTTCATAACTGCTTCCTTTCCGGAGGATGATCGTGGAGCATGAATGTTCCGCTCACCCTTTTATTAAATCATTCCTTTTACAAAAGGACAACTGGCGCCCCGCAATGGCTGTGATCCAGCATGAATCCCGGCAGGGGAGCGGCCGTTGCGGGGCGCTGCAAAGGCCGATTCGACCGCTTTAGAACGCGCCGTTTACCCTCATCCCGAGGCTCAGGGAGACGATGTTCCCTCCGGCGATGTAGGAGTATTCCCCATCCTCTGGTCCGAAAAAGAAGGTGGGGCTCAGGGCTAAAGAGAGATTGTCGCTGAGGCTGTAGGAAATGGTTGGCTTGGCGAGTCCCGACCAGTCCGAGAGATTGGCTACGACGATGAGTGAAACAGAGAGGTCCTCGGTGAACAACTCTCCCTTGGATAGGCTTAGCGCCGCGTAGTGGCGGCCTGAATTGAGGATGAGCCCTTTTAATGCGTTGGCGGCAAGGGCGCCGGGGCCTGTATCCACTCCTCCGAGGGCTGCAATTGCTGTTTTGGACTCGCTTATCAAAGCTGCTCGCGTGCTGTCCGTATACCCTTCGCCGTTAAAGAAATATTGGCCGAGTGAGCTGAAGCTGGAATTCGAGTTAACATATCGCATACCAACGCTGGCTGAAAAATAATAGTCTCCCCTGTGATCGCTGGGGTTGGACAATGTCTGGGATGGCCACACTTGGGTTACAAAAGTCTTGGCGCTGCCCCGGGATACCATGGCTTCGCCAAAAATATCCAGATCGCCCAGGGGGCCGGTGAGGGTGAGCATGGCCCGTTCGGCTGTATCGTAGCGATAGTAGGCTCCCAGGCCGAGTTCGTAGCCTCCCAGGAGGAACTCTGCCTTGACCGCCAAGGCTGTCGTTTCGTATTCAATGTCGCTACTATTTAAAATAGTATAAAAGTAAAAGTTGTTTTGGGTGCCGAGGACGGGGAAATGGGCTCTGAAGCTCACGGGACCTTCGCGCTGGGCATCGGCGTCCAGGATGTTGATGGAACCCAGGTTGATCACATCGGCGGGGCTCCAGAAGT
>JAVEYV010000350.1:0-2981 GCA_034003305.1 Spirochaetia bacterium
CATGGAGTCGATCGCCCCGTCGATCCAGGCGGATTCGACATCCTGAGCCTTCGAGGCAGTGGTTATGATGCCGGTACCAAGGGGCTTTGTCAGAATTAAAACATCCCCTTCCTTAGCGCCTTTCTTAAGCAGAAGTCTATCCGGGTGAGCGATCCCCAGAACAGCCATCCCGAATTTAGGTTCTTTATCGAGAATCGTGTGTCCCCCTGCCACGGCGCAGCCGGCGGAAGATGCAATCGTAGCCCCGCCTAAAAAGACCTGACCGATCAGGTCCTTGTCCATATCAGCGGGGAAGGCCGCGAGGTTGAGGGCGAGAATTGGCTCGCCGCCGGTGGCGTAGATATCCGAAAGGGAGTTGGCCGCCGCGATTTGGCCGAAGGTGTAGGGATCGTCCACCACGGGGGTGAAGAAGTCCGCGGTAAAGATGAGGGCTGTTGTTTCATTGAGTCTGTACACCGCGGCATCGTCGCCTTCGCTCAAGCCGACCAGAAGATCGGCCCGGCGCTCCGGCGGCACCATGCCGGCCAAAGGACGCAGCACCTGCGCCAGGGCCTCAGGGCCCATCTTGGCCGCTCACCCCGCCGCGGAACAGAGGGAAGTCAGTCTGACTATCTCCTTGCCGTCCATTTGCTCTCCTTTCGGCTCACTGTAACGGCCGGGCTTAGGCTGGTCAAGGTAAATTTCGCCTTGACCAATATGCGTGCGAACCTTAGTATTGACGGCGGAAGAGGATGGGGTCCGGCGGCTCCCGCGGTCTTCAAAACCGTCGGCCGCGATTTATCGCGGCGGCAGGTTCGATTCCTGCCCCTTCCGTTGCCGAGGGCGGAATCGAGTGCTTTCCGCCCTTTTTATTTGATCTGCGGGAGTATCCCAAGCGGAGCAAGGTGCGATAATGAAAAAAATCGATCCCAGAGCCTGGATTCCCCAGGTCGAAAGTCTTCTAATCCTTCCGGAATTTGCCGGTTTTATCCAGCGCCTGTCTCGGCCTGTAGCCTCCAGAACAATCTCCCTGACATTGGATTCGCTCAGGCAAGAGTTGGTTGGCGCCCCAGCCTCGGAAGCCTTGGATCAGGAAGCAGTACGTACTCTGGCTGTGGAAGAGTGCCGCAAAGCTCTAGGGCGAAAAAACCGCCAAGGCCTGCAAAAGGTTTTAAACGGAACCGGAGTCGTGCTCCATACTAACCTTGGCCGCAGCCCGATTCCGAAAGCCCTTTGGGATGCAGTACAGGAAGTCAATACGGGATACTCCAATCTCGAATTCAACCTTGAAAGAGGAGAACGGGGCGGCCGAGGCGGTTTGGCCGCAGAACTGCTGGCTGCGCTCTGCGGCGCCGAGGCCGCTCTGGCGGTGAACAACAACGCAGCGGCTATGCTCCTGGTGCTTGAAGCCTTCTGCAAGGGCAAGGAAGTGATCGTGTCCCGGGGCGAGGCGGTGCAGATTGGCGGCGGATTCAGGATTCCCGATATCCTGGCCCTTTCGGGCGCCAGACTTAAGGAAGTAGGCACCACCAATATCACGACCACTCAGGATTACCTTAATGCGGTCGGCCCAGAAACCGCCGCCGTGCTCTTGGTGCACAGCTCCAATTTCGCCCTCCGGGGCTTTACCGAAAAACCCTCGCTTTCCGAGCTTTCCAAGGCCCTGCCTGAGGATATACTTCGTATCGTAGACCAGGGATCAGGGAGCACTGTAGAGGGCCTGGAATCAGAACCCTCCGCCGGCAGCCTGTTGCGATCAGGCGCCGACCTGGTATGTTTTTCCGGGGACAAAATCCTGGGTGGACCACAGGCTGGCCTTATCGTCGGCCGGGCCGATCTTATCGCGATTCTTTCCAAGCATCCCTTGATGCGCGCCTTCCGGCCAGGAAAAACCATTCTATCGCTTCTGGAAGCCTGCCTTCTGGCCAAGCTTGGTGGCGGGGAAGTCTCGACCTTGGATACAGGCAAAATCAGCGCTCGGGCAAGCCGCTCGGTGGCTCAGCGAGCCCTGGAGCTTTCCGCCGAACCCGGTCTTAAAACCCTGCGCGCCCTGAGCAGAAAAATCGCCGCGGGCATTCCGAAAGGCCGGATAAAAATAATGACTTCCCAGGCTACCCTAGGCGGCGGGAGTACCCCAGATCAAACAATTCCCTCCCTGGCGCTACGAATAAAGCCGCTCAACTCGGCCCAAGAATTGAGCACCGCGCTGCGGCAGGCCGCACCGCCCCTGGTATCCAGGATTGAAGAAGAACACATAATAATCGACCTCATCACCCTGGCGGACGAGAACCCCAAAACCGTTGCAGCGGCCATCGCCTTTGCCTTGAAAATGGAGGCTGATTCCATAACTGCTGTGAAAAAGCCGGCGAACAACCCCAAAGGCAATTCAGGCCTTCCTGCATGACAATTCTTGGACTGGCCGGGCATGTAGACCACGGGAAGACAGCCCTGGTCAAAGCCCTCACGGGCATCGACACGGACCGGCTGCCCGAGGAAAAAGCCCGGGGCATGACCACGGACCTGGGCTTTGCCGCCTTCAGACTTTTCGCCCCATCCGAAGATCGGTCCTTTGAGACCGCGGGATCTGAAAGCGATCTTTCAGATCCCGCGATACGGGAACGTTTTATTCCGGAAGGCGCTCCCCTCGATATCGGCGTAATCGACGTGCCCGGCCACGAACGTTATATCCGTAACATGGTAGCCGGCGCCTGGTCCCTCGACCTGGCACTCCTGGTGGTAGCCGCCGACGATGGGTGGATGGAGCAGAGCGAAAACCATGCCAGTGTTTTATGCGCTACGGGCATTTCGAGGGTTATTTTTGCTATCACAAAAATAGATAAGGTATCTCCAGACCGTATAGCAGCGGTAAAAGCCAATGCACTCCGTCGCGGGAGAACGATTTTCGGCAATCAAGCCAGTCTCAGCATCGCCGGGGTTTCCGCCCTTAATAATGACGGCATCGACGAGTTGAAGGATCTTATCGCCCTGGCGGCAAAACGGAT
>JAVEYV010000351.1:0-2976 GCA_034003305.1 Spirochaetia bacterium
GGAGCTCCGCTATGGTCAAGAATCCTTTCTGATAAAACTGAAACCGCGGGCCGGGAAGAGCGATGGAAACCCTCCCGAGCGTGGGCCCTTCCCCCCGGCGCTGAAAGGCTGCCTCCCCCGGTACATACCTCGCCCGACTGCCCCCTCCCCTGCGATTGGGAGCGGCGGCGCTACTGCGCGATCGATGTGGAGACCACCGGTCTCGATCCCAGGAATGACAGGGTGCTGGAGATTGGGGTTCAGCTTTTCAGCTTCGATCCCGAGGGAGCCCTGGTCCGAGAGGATTCCTGGTCGAGCCTGATCAACCCGGCCATGTCCATTCCAGCCGCATCCACGGCTATCCACGGCATAACCGATCTGGAAGTATCCTCGGCTCCCTATTTCAGCCAGGTCACCGATATGCTGAGCTCGCTGATAGGTTCGCGGGTTGCGGTAGCCCACAACGCGGGCTTCGATACGGGCTTCATCGATGCCGAATACGCCCGGCTCGGCTTGGACAGCCCCTTTGCCGAAGTTGCCGACAGCCTGCTTTTACTGCGGCAGGCCAATCCCAACCTTCTCTCCTACAGCCTCGACAAGGCGGCCTTTGTTCTGGGCATCGAGCGAGGACGGTCGCACAGGGCGCTGGACGACGCTGTAACCTGCATGATGCTCTTTGCTTACTGCGGACGGACCATGGCGGGGGCTTGCCCATGAAGCGGGGAAGACCGTGAAGTTCACCATGCAGGCTTTTCTCGCGCTAACTCCTCCAAAACGACGAATCGTCATAGGCTCTGCCGTCTTGTTGCTACTCTTTGGCGTGATACTCCTGGCGGGGCTTTCCGCCTCGGCGGGCAGAACGCAAGAATTTCCCGCAGCCCATGCGCCTGCGCCCGATATCAAAGCCTTGCTCGGCACAATTCAGGAGGGAGGGCTCGATTCTATTTTAACAAGCCTTTCCAAGTCCGATATCAAAGAGATCATCTCCCTTCCCCAGATAGCTTCGCTGGATGCTAAAAGCGTTCGGAGCCTTGGAAGCGCCCTTGTCGAAAAAGCCCTGGATGCTGGAAAAAGTCCGGAGCGGCAGATCGCTTCTGTCCTGCCTTCCACCTCGGGAATCCTGGCCATGCTCGCCCGGGACAGGGATGTGGACGACTATCGGGAACACGCAACGGAGGAAGGTCCCGCGGGAAACTATTATCAGAATGTGGTGGAGTTGGTTCCCCACATGAAGCCCTTGCGCAGCAACTACGAGGCATTATTCGAAGGGTTTGCCAAAGCCCTTGCGGCCGGCGGACAGAGGCTCGATCCCCTGGAAGCGGCTAAAGAAGCAGCGGCGTATAAAAGCGGCGTAACCCTCCCCCGCTTATCAACCAGGCCCAGGGAATCTCAATACGATTATTCGCACACCTTCGCCCTGGATATTTTCCTCAAAGACGTCGAAACCAATTCCTTAAACGGCCTTGAAAAAGGTCCCCTTCTCTTTTCTCTTTCTGACTCGATAGTCCTGGCAACCAGTTCCGATTGGCGGGGCGGCGAAGCATTGTCGGAATACCACTCAGGAGGCATTACTCCCAAGGCAGGCAACGGAGTGATACTCTACGCGCCGATACAGCGCCGTTATTTTCTTTATTTTCATCTCCACGACATAATGGTTCGGCCCGGCAGCTTAATCCCTGCTGGCTATCCGCTGGGGCACGGCGGCAACACCGGAGTTAACGCCAGAAAACCCGGCCATGGCGAGCACCTGCACCTGGAAATTTACGAAGCCTCCCAGTCGAGATTTTTGCGCAATTACGAAATAGCGGATATTGTCTTTTAAGGGTAGAATACATTATATGAGCGGCAGCGGAACGACTTCTATGATCATCGCCGGGGACATTGGCGGCACCAACACCAACCTAGCCCTCGTGAGCAACACCGAAAAAGGACTTCAGGTTCTCATCTCCCTTCGCTTTTCCACTAGGGAAGAGTCATCCCTTGTACGTCCCATCGAATCCCTGCTCTTCGCGGCTCAGCGGAAAGGCATCGGTCAACGGCCGGATATCTGCTGTATTTCCGGCGCTGGCCCGGTGCAGGGCAGAGAGATCCATCTCACCAACGCGCCCTGGAATATCAGCGCCTCGGATTTAGAAGAACACTTCGGCTTGCCGGTTATTCTCATCAACGACTTCAGCGCAGTCTCCTACGCCATTCCCCTGCTCAATCCCGATGATCCGCGCCAGATCCTCAAGATTCCCCACTCCGACGGCAGCATCCCGCCGATTCCGCCCGAAGGCCTTGCCTTGGTTGTCGGCGCGGGTACGGGACTGGGCGTCGGTTTCCTGGTTAAGCAGAAGAACGGGCGCTGTCTCGCCTATCCATCGGAAGGCGGACACTCCGAGCTTGGCTGCTGGGACGAGCTGAGCTATGCCTACCATCGCTGGCTATCGGAGAAACTTTCCTATGCCCCGGGAGCCGAGCTTGCCGCATCCGGCCAGGGAATCGCATCTATTTTTTCCTTTCTCTGCAGCCCTGAATTCGATACAGCCTTGGCCGAACCCTATTTCCTGCCTCAGCCCCTGCGCCCTGGAGAAGAATCAAGCATCGATACGGCTATCCTGGCGCTTCCGGAAGCCGACAGGCCGGCGGAAATCGCCACGGCGATCGACAGAAGTCCCCGCTGCTGCCTGACGATGGAGCTCTTCGCCCGCTACTACGCGGCAAAGGTTTCAGGCCTGGCTTCGATCTTTTTACCCTCCGGCGGCGTCTATCTGGCCGGCGGCATTTCTTCGAAGCATGAAGCCTTTCTTTTGGACGGACAGCGATTTATGCGCAACTTCGAGAAAAACTACTCTCCCCATATGCGGAAATACCTGGCCCGGCTGCCGGAAATGCTGGTCCGGGACTATTCCATATCGCTTCTGGGAGCCGCCAACGCGGCGGTCCAGCTTGGAGGCGCGGCAGATGCAAAGAATACCCGCCGCACTGCGCGCCGACATGAAAATATCGGAAGAG
>JAVEYV010000352.1:0-2971 GCA_034003305.1 Spirochaetia bacterium
GTTCTCTCCTACCTGGGCATTGGTCTACCTTCGACCTATCCCTCCCTGGGCAGGATGATCGTTGTGTATTGGTCATTTGTGGATACCTACCCACATATGATCGTGTTCCCAGGTGTCGTGATGGGCTTGGTCACGATCTCCTTCTATGTCGTCGGTCAGCTCTTCGCGGATGCATCCGACCCCAGAACCCACCGATAGGAGGCAGATCATGGACCAAAGAAACGGAATTCTAAAAGTACGGGATTTGGTGGTTAAATTCAGGGTGCGGCGCAGAGAGCTTACGGCGATCCGCTCGGTATCCCTCGACCTCTATGAAGGCGAGACCCTGGCCATCGTGGGCGAATCGGGCTCGGGCAAGACAGTCCTCACAAAAACCTTCACCGGAATGCTGGACACCAACGGACGAATAGCAGGCGGCACCATAGAGTTTGAAGGCCGAAACCTGGTGGAGGTCAAGACCGACAAGGAATGGGAGAAAATCCGGGGAGTCAAGATAGCCACGGTATTTCAGGATCCCATGACCAGTCTCAACCCCCTCAAACGCATCGGAATTCAAATCACCGAGGTAATCGAGAAGCATCAGAAACTCCCGCCCGATGAGGCAAAGCGTATAGCGCTGAGCCTGATGGAAAAAGTCGGAATAAAGGATGTTGAAAAACGCTTTTACGACTATCCCTTCCAGTATTCCGGCGGCATGCGCCAGCGCATCGTCATCGCCATAGCCCTGGCCTGCAAGCCTCGCATCCTCATCTGCGACGAGCCCACTACAGCCCTGGATGTGACTATCCAGGCTCAGATTCTGGACCTCATCCGTTCGCTCCAGAAAGACTATGGTTTCACTACCATCTATATAACCCATGATCTGGGCGTGGTAGCCAATGTAGCAGACAGAGTGGCGGTGATGTACGCCGGCCAGATCGTGGAGTACGGTTCGGTTCGGGAAATCTTCTACGATCCCCGGCATCCCTATACCTGGGCACTCATTTCCAGCCTGCCGACCCTGGCCAGAAAGGGCGAAGCCCTCTATGCCATTCCCGGAACGCCGCCAACCCTTTTCAATGAGATAAAGGGCGACGCCTTCGCCCCCCGCAACCGCTATGCCCTGGGTATAGACTTCGAGGAGGAGCCTCCATTCTTCAAGGTGAGTGAAAGCCATTATGCGAAAACCTGGCTTCTGGACTCCAGAGCTCCCTTTGCCGATCCGCCCCAGGCGGTGAAGATCATGCGCAAAAAAGGAAATATTTACACCGAGGGCGCTGCGGAGGCAGGAAAATGAGCGATGTGCTTTTATCGGTAAAAGACCTTGAAGTCACCTTCAAAAATGGAAAGGAATACTTTACCGCGGTACGCAAGGTCAACTTTGATATTCACGAAGGCGAGTCCTTCGCCCTTGTGGGCGAGTCTGGCTCGGGCAAAACAACCATAGGCCGGACAATAATCAGGATAAACCCAGCCACCAAGGGCGAAATATTCTTCGCCGGCAAAAAGATTTCTGGGATTATCGACCGGGAGCTGGACACCTACGTCATCCGAAACATCCAGATGATTTTCCAGGACCCCATGGCCTCACTGAACGAAAGGGCTACCATAGACTACATCGTCTCCGAGGGGTTGTATAATTTCGGTCTTTTCAAGAACGAGAATGAGCGCAGGGAAAAGGTATTCAAGGCCCTGGACGAGGTCGGCCTGCTGGAAGAACATGCCGAGCGTTATCCCCACGAGTTCTCCGGCGGCCAACGCCAGCGCATCTGCATAGCCCGGGTTCTGGCGATGGAACCCAAGTTCATCATCGCCGACGAACCTATCTCGGCTCTGGACGTATCCATACGAGCCCAGGTGCTCAACCTCCTGCACGATCTCAAGAATAAGCGGGGACTCTCTTACCTCTTCATCGCCCACGACCTCACCGTAGTTCGCTACTTTGCCGACCGGATCGGGGTTATCCATCAGGGCGAACTCAAAGAACTGGCTACTACCGAAGAGCTTTTCGCCAGACCCCTGCACCCCTATACCAGGTCTCTTCTATCCGCTGTTCCCATGCCGGACCCTGATATTGAAAAACAGAAAAAACTGATTTTGTATTCCCCCGCAAGTCATGATTACTCAATGGAGCAGCCTGGCTGGCGGGAAGCCTTTCCCGGTCACTTTGTCCTGGCAAACGCCCAGGAAGAGGCTGAATACAGGGCTATGTACGCCTAATCGCGCCAGCCGTAGTTGTCGATAGACAGGGGGCGGCGCCACGGCGCCGCCCCCTGTCTACGTTAGCCTTGGCCTCGGTTGACTCACCTATTCAATAGTGGAAGTCCGATTCGCCAATAAATTCTCGGAGAATCGAATCCCTGGGAACGTACTGGGCAGGTATGGGGGCGAAATTATCCAGAAATGCCTCGATACGTCTGGCTTCGGCATATTCGGGCATTGTAGGTTTTATTGTGTCCAGCAGCGGATCGGCGAATACCTTGAGCACCCCTAACTCGTAATCCAGGGCGGAATTAAACGCCTCATCAGCGCTGTTCTGGAAAGGGAAGATGTAGCGCCGTTCTCCCCGCTGCACCGAAGGCCACATGGAGAGGGTAGCCAGAGCGCTATGGCCTCTAAAATAGTAATCCCTCACCATGCGTCGCAGGAGTCGGTAGTCGGTAGTGCTGATCCTGTTATGATCGTCCAGGTTGAGCTGGGTGAGGGCGGAGACATAAATCTTGAACTTAGTATCATGGGGAATCTTGGGGGTAAGCTCTTCGTTGAGGCCATGAATACCCTCCAGGATCAGCACTTCATGACCCGAAAGCCGCAGCCGTCTGCCGGAGCTTCGGCGGCTGCCCGCCTTAAAATCATAAATTGGCATTTCCACGTCCTGCCCGTCAAAAAGCCTCAATAAGAGCTCGTTGAGATAGGCGACGTCCAGGGCTTGCAGGGATTCGAAGTCAGGTTTTCCCTCCTCATCCAAAGGAGTCCTGTCGCGGTCGATAAA
>JAVEYV010000353.1:0-2969 GCA_034003305.1 Spirochaetia bacterium
TGCTGCTGGTTTTGAATGATAAACTGCGGGAAAACATCCGGGAACAGATGAGCGGAGTGTATGCCATTCAGGCTTGGCAGGAATATATCTATCATCCCAAACCTGAATTCATGATCAACATCTGGATGAGTTGCTCTCCGGATAGAGTGGATGAACTGAACACAGCAATATTCGCCACCATCGACAGTCTGCGTCGCGGTGATTTTGCCGATCGTTATCTGGTTTCCACAAAAGCAGTGTTGGAAAAACGCTACGAAGAAAGCATCTCGCAAAACCGCTACTGGTTGGGCCAAATGGCACTGAATCACTCTGGCATAGAGAAGTTGGATTCCTTTCTAAATCACCCGAAACGTTACGCCAGGATCGACAAAAAGATGGTAAGCAAAGCGGCAAAGAACTATCTGCTTTTCGACAAGAACAAACTCTCCGTGATCATGGTGCCGGAAAAGACCGGTTCCACCAAAGAGTAATATCGTGTTTGGGTTGAATTGACATAATCCAGCCGCAACACGGAAAATGTATGAGGCCGGGAGTATTGCACCCCCGGCCTTTGTGCATTTATTGGCTCTCTTCCATATCGAGTGGGTCAGTAAGTATACAGAGAACTATACTACGCTGAGAGGGCTGCCAAGCTCCGCTTGGCAGAGGCAGCGGAGCTGCCTTCTGGAATTTGGACATTCGTAGCATCGGAATGCTACGGTACGGTTCTTTTCGTAGCACCGGAATGCTACGGTACGTAACGGGGCTTGCCACTATGGGCGACACAAAACCAGCGTGAGGCAACCCCAAATCCCTGCAGATCATGGTTATCAGCGTTCTATCCCTCCCCAAAAAAACATCAAATCCGCGTAATCCGCGTGCCCAACCAAGAACGACCTGCGGGATGCCTCGGAGCTATGCAAAAGATATTCTCAGTGTTCCAGCGCTTTTGTGGCCTGCCAGGTATGGAAATCCAGATTCAATTTGGAGAAACCGCCCTTTTGGTAGATGCGGCTGGTGGCGGGATCTTCTGAAACCAGATAGAGGTGATTGGGGCTGATGCCGCGATGATAATTCACCAGATAGTGAATCATGCTACCGGCAAAGCCCTTACCGCGGAATTTATCCCGGGTGAACACATCGGCGATCCTGCTGTAGCCGGCATAAATGCTCACCGAGGCCAGAGCGGCGAGTTCTCCGGCATAAAAACCGCCCAGCAGATGGTAGGACGGATGAGCCAGATGGCGCTCGACCACCTTGATCGTCCAATCCCCGCCATATTCAATCGCGATGGTCTCCATGATGTCGATATCCAGCTTCCTGACCCGTTCGATTCTCAGCTCGTCCACCTGCCTGAGGTTGCCCTCGTGATCGTGCACATAGTATTCGTGATCCAGTACATTGAGCGCAAAGCCATGATGCTGCAAAGCATCGCTGATGCGTTCCAGTTCATTGGCTTGAAGTGAGGAATAGATGGCGGGATGGATGCCTTTGGCTTTGTAAAAGAACTCGAGATCGCGCAGGGAACTCTCGATTCCGATGTGGTCGGTGATCACGGCATGATTGCTATCCAGCGAAGCTTTATTGCCTTCGTTAAAAAACACCAAACCGTAGTTTTTCTGCACCATGTTCGCAAAGCGTTGAGGATAGTGCAGTTCGGTTTCCTTCATCCGGGCTATGTTGAATGGTATCTGCATGGTCACCACCTTTGTATAGTGCGTTTACTTAAAAAGTTAGCCCATTTTGGGGGATATGCAAACGGCAAAGCAGTTCCATGGCTTTTCTCTTGTCAAAATACGCGACTCTCAGTATCATGTATCGCATGAAGCATCTATACAGTATCACTCATTACGGCTACATCCTGCTTTCGGGCAGCACGATCCTCTTTTGGGCTCTGCTGACCCTTTTTATCATCCTGAATGCCCTGGATGCTCATTCCACCTTCCTGGTAATGCGTCCTGCACATTACAAACGTGAACGCAATCCCGTGGCGCGCTGGGTTTTTAAAAAGCTGGGGCTGCCGCGCGGCATCATCATTTTCAAGACCGTGCTGCTGGCGATATTGATCCCGGCCATGGGCTTTTACGCCGGCAATGATCTTTTTACCATAAACATTGTTCTGATCGTCTGCGATCTGGTGTTTATCCTGGTAGTAAAGCACAACTACCGCGTTTACCAAAGAGTGAGGCAATACCCGTGAAACAAGCAAGATTGATCCTGGGCGGGGGCTCTGCCTACGGCCTGGCCCACATGGGCGTGATTGCCGCAGTGAGGGAACATTTCGAGATCTCCGGCATCGTAGGAACCTCGATGGGAGCGATCATCGGGGCATGTGCCGCCTGGGGGATACCGCCCGAGCAAATGCTTAGCATGGCCCAGGATATCTCCACCCTGGAACTCTTCAGTCCATTGCACCTGGATTTCTCGCGGGCAGGCATCTTTGATGGCAAGGCTGTGCGCAAGCTCTTTGCGGGATGGGTATCCTCGGCCAATATTCAGGATTGCCGGATCCCCTTCGTCGCCATAGCTTACGATCTGATCCGCAAGCGCAGTATTCTCATCGATAAAGGGCCTCTGGCGGATGCCATGCGCGCATCCTCATCTCTGCCTTTCATTTTCGCACCCCACCAGATCGGGGACTATCTCCTGGTAGATGGCGGAGTGGCGCATCCGCTGCCGCTGGCTTTCGCACACAAGGTTCCCGGAGATATCACCATAGCCGTGAACGTGTTGCCCCCCATGGCGCTGAAAGCTGAAGTTATCAGCTTAAAACCCTCCAGACCAAAAGAGCGCATCACCCGCTATGATGTATTTATGGAGTCTCTAATGCAAAATCAAGGCTTCATCGCTGTGCAGGCTGCCACGCAATTCAAACCCGACATCTATATCGACGCCTATCATCCCAACCTGAAGTTTACCGATCTCAAGAAAGCCGCGACCTTCTATGAACACGGCTTCAAGGTGGCCAACACCAGCCTGGCTGCTTACTC
>JAVEYV010000354.1:0-2963 GCA_034003305.1 Spirochaetia bacterium
GTATCCCCGACAATTGCACGAGTTATCGTCCATTCCTCAAGCCTGGACTTATACCACCGGCAACCCGCAGATCATCGTTGGCGTTATCGACAGCGGTCTGCTGCTCACTCATCCGGACATCGCGGACAATGTGTACTACAATGTAGCCGAGATTCCGAACAACGGAATCGATGATGATGGGAATGGCTATATTGACGATTATTGCGGCTGGGATTTTGTTCATGCACCCGAAATGTCGGACATCGCTCTGGGCGATTATCTGGATCCGGATAGTGATGTGACCGACGAGAACTATCATGGAACCCACGTTTCTGGTATTATCGGGGCCCGCGGCAATAACGGAATCGGAGTTAGCGGAGTGTGCTGGAGCGTTTCCCTGATGCCGCTGCGTGCGGGATTCAGAACCACCGGCGATGGCTATCTGCAGGATGATGATGCCGCAGCCGCGATCATCTACGCCGCAGACAACGGATGCAACGTGCTAAATATGAGCTGGGGCGATCCCAACTACTCCGCCATCATTGCCGATGCCTGCGACTACGCATACAGCAAGGGCGTAGTTCTTGTGGCTTCATCCGGAAACACCCCCGGTCCTGTGATCAGCTATCCCGCAAAGCTCAGTAATGTGATCTCCGTGGGTAGTGTAAATAGCGCCAAGGTGCCATCCTCATTTTCCAGCTACGGACACGATCTTGATCTCGTAGCACCTGGTGAAATGGTGCTTTCCACATATAAGGACAGCGGAGAGGACATGTACATGGAGCTTTCCGGCACTTCGATGAGTGCGCCTTACGTTGCCGGCAGCGTTGCTTTACTACTCTCTTTAGTTCCCGGTCTGTCACCGGCGGAAGTGCGGGGACGTTTGCTCAGCGCCACGGACGATATCGGCGATCCGGGTAATGACCTCAAGACAGGTCATGGCTTGCTAAACGCCCGCAAGCTGATCGAAAACCTGGACCCACCCTTTGTGGAGATCACTTCTCCCATCGATCAGTGCGGAGTAAGCGGAACCGTGGAAATCAGGGGCAGCGTTTATGGCGAAGACTTCGCACGCTACACTCTGATGTACCGCAGTATCAGCAATCCCAACATGAGCAATTGGCTGGATGCGCGTGAGCACACTGCGCAGCCGGTTTACCACACATCTGAGGTGGTAAACGGTCGCCTGGGCGAGTTTTACATCCCGCCCGATCTTGAGGAAGGCAGCTATATGCTTAGGATCCAGTATCATAAGCTGCAAAACAATCAAGTGAAATATCACTACTACCGCACTGTAAATCTGGATCGTAGCGGACCGATGTTACGGGAAGAGAAACTCAGCGGATTCAGCCGTTATGATCGCGCGAACCAACATTATTACATCTCTGCAGGCTTCAATGAGCCAGTTTATGCAGAATTGGATATCTATGGCGTGGGCGGCTATAGTTATCGTCTTTACGGGGGCACAGCAGACAGCACTCAGGTCTGGGCACTCCCGGAAAGTGTCCCTCAGGGACCGATCTCCATTCGTATCACTGCCACAAACCTGGCCAATCTGATATCCCAAAGCCAGGTGTATGAGAATTTCATGAACATTCAATACCGCAGCATTCCTGCACATGGATATACTTACCAGCCCATTGGTAAAGCCCGGGTTCCGCTGAATCGCTGGGTGGATTTCAATGGTAATGGGATAGCAGAGTATGTGGCGATGGATATACCCGTGGCGGGATACGGGCAGGTCTATGCTTATGAACCTCACAACGATCAGCATTTGCAGACCAATTGGTTCCGCGACAATTTCTGGCCGCTGGATTTTGGCAATACCTACCAGGAAGGCCTGGAAATGCTGCTGATCAAAAACGATTCCGCGCATCTTTGGGAAACCCCGGGCGGAATGCAGTATCCCGACGCAGATTCTGTATTGTGGTACGATCCCGGCATCACGGGCGGCATCATGACCGATTATGATGGTAATAACAGCACGGACATCCTGCTGGTAAAGAACCTTCCTGCTGAACGGGTTGTCCAGATCTATTCCCGCAATTCAGCCGGCCTGATGGCAGTGCGAAACACATTGAATAATACATCTGCCACCGACCTGCGTAATAATTTCGTCCCAACAGTGATCGTGGATCGTCTTGATTTCGATAACCGCAATGATGTTCTCACTTCTGATACCGATGGCGATGTGATGGTCTTTGAGGTGATGAGCGCCACCGTAGATTCCCTCATCTGGCACCACCGCATGCCTGTGGCTAATACATACCAGCTTGGTGTAGGCGATTTCGACGGTAATGGCACTAAAGACTTTGTAGTTGGCGGTTACAATTCCGACATCCTGAATCCCAATCTCACTTTCTGGTATTTTGAGGCATTTACCGCTGATTCGGACAATCATTTCGTCAGCATGGGCAATGTTATGTTCAACGACGTCACTTCCCAAAATGCCATTGTAGTGATGGATATGGATGGTGACGGGAAAGATGAGATCGTTCTCGGCATCAGCCCCAGCCTTTACATACTGAAGTATATAGATGGCGCACTGGAGCCGGTCTTCATGGGGGATAGCTCGGCAAACTATCGTCTTGCCTCTTATCGGAATGATGCCGGCAAGGCCTTCGTAATCGCCAATTATCAGGTATCTGCTGATTCTCTGATGGCTGTACAGTGGTCTTTGGATACTCCTTTTGCCGGTACCCCTACTCCGGTCAATTTTACTGCTGTACCGCTGGATGAAAGCAGGGCACGCCTATCCTGGATTCCACAAGCTGCTCAATATTACAACGTTTACCGCAAGACCGATGATGTCCCCGCGGCATTACTCAGCACCATCACCGGCACAGAATTCGTCGATACGGACCTGCAGGTGGGCCTCACCTACAGTTACGCGGTTACGGCTTACAACGAGTCCTACAATCCGCCTGAAAGCCTAAGCAGCCCCTGGATTACTGTGGTGCCAAAGCTTCCGCCAAGTGTGGAGT
>JAVEYV010000355.1:0-2962 GCA_034003305.1 Spirochaetia bacterium
TTCCTAGCGCACCCGGGCTTCATGTATAAAATACGATAAAATCAAGAAAAGTAAAAGATGGGAGTCCAGTATAATTAGCTGGCTATTCGACGCTCAAACATCCAAAAATATTGAGCCTTAACTTCCAAAAAAGAAGACAAGGTAACGGGATCCCCATGATTAACAGGAAAATTTTCTTGAGAATCATGGGTATCCTGCCAAAGTCTTATTTTAACTTCTCACCCTCACCCACTTGATCACTTCCTTGAGACTGGGACGCTTGCCGGTCATGAGAATGCCCACGCGGAAAATCTTTGCCGCGAAGACCGCCATACCAGCCACGCTTAAACAAAGCAGAATGAGCGAGGCGACGATCTGCCAGACCGGGGGCTCAGACACAAGGATCCGTATCAGCATGACAATGGGGCTGGTCAAGGGAAAAATCGACAGAATAACGGAGATTCCCGAGTCGGGATTGGACGTGAGGCTTCCAATCATTACCAGGGGCACAATAAGGAAAATTAAAAGAGGCCAAGCCATCTGCCCCAAGTGCTGCTCGTCCTCGGATGCCGCCCCCATGGCAGCATAGGCCGAAGAATATAAAAAGAAAGCAAGCACGAAAAAGAGCACCAGCCAACCCATATTTTCCATCGAGAGGCCCGAGGGCATGGCAATACTGAACATAGGCCCCAGCACCATGGTGAGCACGAGTACCATTCCAATCCATATTGCATATTGAAGAAGCCCAGCCAGCCCGAGTCCGAGAATCTTGCCGAACATAAGATCCCTGCTTGTCACGCTGGAAAGCATAATCTCCACTGTTTTTGAGGTTTTTTCGGTAACCACGGAGCGTCCAATCATCTGCCCGTATAAGAGAACGGTCATATAAATCATCATGACAAAAACCATGACAGTCATTAAGACTTCAAAGAACGATTCCATCCCCGCCTGGGTTTCCTTGCCTCCCGCTTCGAGCTTTATTACCTCGAAACCAGGGGCTTGGAGCAACTGCGCGACGATACCGGGATCGATGCCGCTTTCCTTGATCCGGGCCTCTCTGGCAGCCGCCTCCAGCGCTGCTGAAGCAGTTCCATACAGCGCTACCTCAGAACCGCTCTTGGAGTACCAGACAGCTCGCCCTGCCTCAGCGCCAGGCCAGTCGGCCTCGATACTCAAAAGCCCCACTCTATCGCCCCTGAGCACTGCTTCTTTTGCCGCAGCTTCGTTATCGACCTTTTCGATCTCGATACCCATGGGGGAAAAGGCGCCTTCCAGCGCCGCGCTCGCTTCAGGTGGAGCCCCATACAGGGCCAGGGGCTTGCCCGCCGCAATTGCTCCTGGGTCTTGTGACAGGAGGGATGGCAGCACGGTGATGGCAAAAATTAGAAAAGGTCCTAAAATTGTCAGAATGACATAGGCCTTGTTTGCGGCCGTTAGAATAAATTCGTGCCTGATAATATGCTTAAGCTTTGACATTGTTCGCCTCCGCCGTACCGATCTCCGCCGCGGTGCTATTCGTTGCAATGCTTTCTTTCGCGATGCTTTCTGCCGCGGTGCCGCCCACCTGGGTAATAAAAATCTTGTGCAAAGAAGGAGCCACTGTCTCGAATCGCCTAACGTTAATACGCCCGGCGAGTGCCGCGTATAGCGTGTTGGGATCGGCACCGTCCTTCAGCTCCACTTCTACCCATCGCGGATAGGCGCTCACCGAGGCTACGTAATCCAGGTCTTTGATAAAGCCCGCGTCGCCGTCGAATTCCAGCTGGACGGCATTCTTGCCGTAGCGCGCTTTTATCTCCCCCATGGTGCCGGTGCACACCATCCTGCCCTTGTGCATCAGTAGAATGCGTTCGCAGATTTTTTCGGCGTGTTCCATGATGTGGGTTGAAAAAAGGATCGTAGCGCCATTTCCCTTCAGTTCTGCCATAACCCCCAAAAGCTTGTCCTGAGCCAGCGGGTCTAGACCGGAGAAGGGCTCGTCGAAGAACACCACCGAAGGGTTGTGCGCTATCGCCCCGACAAACTGGGCCTTTTGCGCCATGCCCTTGGAAAGTTCTGATACCTTTCTGTTTTTCCATTCTAAAAGATCGAAGCGGGCTAGCCAGGCGTCTATGGAAGCCCGCGCATCGGCTTTAGCCGCTCCTTTTATGGTTGCCAGGTATTCAAGCACCTCGCCCAGCTTAGCCTTCTTGTACAGGCCGCGCTCCTCGGGCAGGTAGCCGATGCGCGATTTATCCGACTCGGTCAAAGGCTTACCGTCAAAGAGAATTCGACCGGAGTCAGGGGCGATAATATTCATGATCATGCGGATCGTTGTGGATTTGCCCGCGCCGTTGGGCCCTATGAGGCCGAAGATCTCTCCCGGCTTAGCCTGGAACGAAAGATCGGCAACAGCCTGCACGCTGGAGTATGATTTACATACCTTTTCAACCGTAACCACGAAAACCTCCTTACTCGAGCCGTGCATTAACATTCGCAAAGCTCGAACCTCATTACGAGCGATTCGGAGCAGCACAGAAGCGTGCTTCAATTAGTGATAAAAGTATCGAATTAAAAAGAAGTCGACAATAAGATAATTTAAAAAAATAGACGAAACCACAAAGCCGATTTGCACTATATTAAAAGCTATGAAACCAGAACCTGAAGCGCTTTTCGATCTTATACAGGAATCCAAGTATTGCGTGGCCTTCACCGGCGCCGGCGTGTCAACGCTTTCGGGAATCCGCGATTTCAGGGGAAAAAACGGCCTCTACAAGGACCTTAACGCCGAAAAGATTTTCGATATAGAAGTATTTCGGGACGACCCTTCCTTTTATTACCAGGCGACCAGGGATTTTATCTACAATCTTGACGAAAAAACCCCATCGGTGATTCACCGAGTGCTGGCGGCCTTTGAAGCCCTCGGACTGCTCAAGGCGGTGATCACCCAGAACATCGACCTTCTGCACCAGAAGGCAGGAAGCAAGGAAGTAATAGAAATCCA
>JAVEYV010000356.1:0-2950 GCA_034003305.1 Spirochaetia bacterium
GTAAGGGTTGCGGTTAAGACACAATGATTAGTTAGTGAAATATAACGAATTGAAATTTTCGACAGGAGGTCAGGAATTACAGGATAGACAAGAAATAATTAGAGTTAATAAAGATTGGGATGACCCTATTATAGGGTTTTAAATTCTGTAAAAAGCCTTCAGTAATTTTAGCCAAAGCATGGCCGTAGGCTTAGTCGTTAGCTTGGTCGTTAGCTTGGTCGTTAGCTTGGTCGTTAGTATGGCACCTAATATTGTTACTATCATAGTGATTATCATGGTGACTATCTTGGTGACCAGACTTCAAGGCAGTTTATACTGGGCCCTTTAGTCGAGATCAAAAACAGGTAGCGAATAAGAGGGAGATTCACGCTTCCAAATCCTTTGCAATGTTGTCTCTATTCCTGCCCAGTTATCGCGGCTCATTATACTAAGGATTAATGTATCTCACCCTGCCTTGTAAATATTCTCGTTGTGCCAGATTAGAAATTGGCTATTGGGTCGTTCGATGGCGCGATCGGGAATCTTCGAAAGTCTTTGGCCATGCAGGGAATAATAGATTTTGCCATTGTTAAATTCCTCACGGATAGCGGGACTTATTTCGACATGATAATCCGGAGTCACAGTCATATAACCTTCGTCGAATAATTTATGAAGATCGGCACGAAGAAGAAGGCCATTGTTGACGATGTGTGGTCCAGATTCAGCGTAAGGTCTTATATGAGCGGCCTCGAGCACTGGCAGCGTGTGATCACCGGTAATAGCGCAGGCACGCCCGTATGCTTCGGTGACCATTAACCTGAAAGCGCCTTGGCCGATTCGTACTTTATTGGCCACCTGACGATATGCTGGATCTTGAATCGATATTGGAAATTCTTCGTTTTCTTCCTTGCGCTCAAAGAAGCGCCGAGCCGCCAGTATCGATTTTACAGAGTACCATAGGTAAGCCCCCTCTTCATCGTAAGCGTCCAATTCTCCCCGGCTTGACTAATTTCTAGTAGGAAGCCGGATCAAGCCGGTGGGGAAGTAAGGCGATTTTATCTTTTAAGGTTTTTGCTTTCGGAAGCAGATCAAAGATATAGCAAAGATATTTATACGGTTCATGCCCAGTGGCCTTCGCTGTTTCTATAAGGCTATAAAGCCCTGCACTGGCATGAGCTCCAGAAGGCGTATTTGAGAACAACCAGTTCTTTCGACCTACAACAAAAGGCCGAATCGCATTTTCGAGCCCGTTATTGTCTGGTGTTAAAAGCGCATGATCAAGATAGTGTATCATATACTGCCACTGCCCCAAGGCATAAGAAATTGCACCACCAAGCAAACCCCTGGGGGCAACGCTTACACTCCGTGCTAAAAGCCATTCATGCATCTGCGTTAATCGAGGTTCTTGGAGTTTCTTACGTTCAGCCACAAAGGAAGACTCATCCAGATCATTGTGTTCATATTGAGCTCGTAGAAGTTCTTCTTCATGATAGAAATCGGCGATCATCGCAAGCATATCCTGAGCCTCTCCTGTTCCCTTCGCTGCCTGGTCGGCGTCAAAGAACTTTCTGCGGATATGTGCCATACAGCCAACATGGACTATTCCCGGACTATTGCCTATGCGTGCGTAGCCTGAATACCCATCGGTCTGAAGATAGCCAGAATAGCCTTTCAAGAACTCAGCTGCCACATTCCCAGCCCGGGTCGGATGGTAGTGGAAAAAGACCAGTCGTTTTCTATCCTTGAATCCAGTGGCTACCCACATGTATGACTTCGATTGTGCAGACCGGTTGGTTTCATGCAGAACCTGTACCGTCGTTTCATCCATTCCAATCACCGGGGAGGTTTTTATATCATCCCGGATTGCCGTAACAAGATCACTGAGAGCCCTTCCGGTACTCATAGCCAACGAACAGAGCGTTGAGCGTCCGGTATCTACTCCCCAGCGGGCTAGAATACTTTCCATTCGGTAAAACGGCTGGGCGTCGACAAATTTGCTGGTAAGAAAGAACGCAATGGTGCCATTTGAAAACCGTGACCCGGGTACAATCTTCGCAGGTCCTGGCGCCTGCAGAATCGGTGTACGTTCAGTTCCCTGGCAAGCTTTGCAGGGACAGGGACCATATTTCTTCATCACATGGACATCGACCACAGCCTTGGCGGGAATAAGCCGTAATTCTTCAGTTCGTTCTTCCCCGATTTCAGGTCGCAGGCCACCACAGCAGGGGCAGGCTCTCTCTTCATCAGAAAGCGCATGCAGTATCTCATTACGTTCTAGATTCGCGGGAAATGGCTTTCTGCCTGACTTTTTTTGCTCATGGGCTGCAACCGTTACCGTAGGTGCTTTCTTCTGTGGCACATCGGTAAAGGTTTCGGCTTCGTTGAATAACAGCTCTTGTTTCGGGTTCACAAAAGGCGCTTTCTTTTCGCTCTTAGACCCAAAGACTAATCGCTGTAATGCGGCATATTTTTCTTTCTCGGCCTGTAATTGCCCCTTTATTTCAGCGAGCTCTTTTGCGTGACTAACGGTCATTTCATGGACGATTTTCTTAAGAAGATTGACGTCGTTTGGAAGATTTTCTATCCCCGTTGCCATGGGTACAGTATAGCATAAAACCCTGTATTTGTGGGCTTAAATCGTTCATGCCACCGTTAAATATTCAAGTTTTTTATGCTCACGGAAGATGTCAATTCCCTTCATAAGAAGCTTGAATCTATCCCGTTCTATTTCGATTATCCCTTGCTTTTTTCTTGTCCAGGGGAATGTATCTTGTTCCAAGCGTTTTATCCAAAGGCAGAATCCGGTACGATCCCAATACAGGATCTTCATGACATGGCGTGTTCTTCCAAGAAATACAAAATATGCACCAGAGAATACGGCTCCTGATTTCTTATCTTGGGCAATTGCTGAAAGTCCATTGATTTGTTTTCTCATGTCGGTAATGCCGGCAACAATATAGATCGTCCTGTT
>JAVEYV010000357.1:0-2946 GCA_034003305.1 Spirochaetia bacterium
AAAGGCCTCGCGCTTTGTGGATCCCATGGATTCTCCTTAGGTCTGGGCTATCGCCATAGAGCCTCGGGATGGTATCCGGCGTCTCCGCTTATGCTGCGCCCCTGGGTGTACGATGGGGGTGCTCAGGCTGTATGGCTAATTTTGAATAACGTAGCGTTCAAGCCGGGTTTGTTCAAGGGGAAGCCCGGGGTTTTTCCGGATTTTTGTATAATTTTTGCATATTTATTCAATATTACCCAGAATGCTCGCATGAATTAAGGAAAATACTATCGCAGCAAGTCTGCCAAGTTTGCAGCGCTGAGCGAAACAAGATCTCCCGGGGACAGCAGCATCTGGAGCCCCCTCCTCCCGGCGCTCACGGAAATCCAGTCGAAGAGCAAGGAGGTCTCGTCCAGAAAGGTCGGGAGTCTCTTCTTCATGCCCAGGGGCGAACAGCCGCCCCGCTGATAACCGGTTAAAGGTTCAAGTTCCTTGAGGGGCAGAAGGGCGCAGGACTTGTCGCCGAAGGCTGCGGCAGCCTTTTTGAAATCTATCTCGCAGGAACCGGGGATTATGCATACAAAGGGTCCTTTCCGTTCGCCGACGACAATAATGGTTTTAAAAATACGATCCGGATCGAGGTGCAGGCGTTCCGCCGCATGAAGGGCGGAAAGGTCTTCGTCTACGGAATAACTGAGAAGCCTGAACGAAACTCCCTGACTCTCCGCCAGCCGGACCGCGTTGGTCTTCTCAGGGCCCTTACTCATACCGCTTTGTCCGATTGCAGGCCGCTGCCCGCAAGACCGTATTTGCGGCAAAGCCTGTCGTAGTCCTCCGGGCTGTCGATATCTTCGACAGTGCCTTCGCAGTCGGTCTCAATATACTCTCTGGCAAGACCGCTCACCGCCTCCTTCAGGCTTTCTGCCGCCCTGACAGCCGCGAGAATCGGCGCAAAGGCGATTGGGAAAAAAACCGGGTGTCCTGGTTTTCCATTTATTGTAGGGAAGATCAAGGCCGGAGGAAGAAGGGCGGCTTTTCTTGCTGCCGCTGCCTGGTTCAAGGCCAGGTATACGTCAGGATCGATAAAGGGCATATCCGCGTGGGCAAGAAAAAAACCTTCCCGGGTTTTTTCCAAGGCCCGCATGCCCGCCCGGAGAGAGCTGACACGACCCCCAGCCCAGCGTGGATTGTGCACAAAGATCAACCGCTCATCCGAAAACCCGCTGCGCTCCAGGCTTTTTCGCAACAGGCTCTCGTCCTTCCCTGTCACGACGATGAGGGGATCGCAGTATTCGAGGGCCGAGCGGACAGCCCTGGCCGCCACGGTTTCGCCGCCTAGGGCGAGAAGGAGCTTGGAGCCGCCGCTCATCCGGAGACCCGCCCCAGCGGCCAGAAGAATACAGGGATAGCCGGGCGCTCGGACGCTTTGCTCCATACAGGCTGCCTTACTTACGGCTTTACCGAACCAGGAAGAGCCGGTTCCGCCAAGCCCGACCGGCGGGACTGAATTTCCGCAAGCCCTGTATCTGCAAGGGCTTTCAGACGAAGGCTTTCCTCCCCCGTTCGCTCAGGCGCAGGGCCTCCGGTCTGCCTTCTTCTTGCCACGCAGGCTTCCGGTTCGAGATAGGCTCGGAGCTCGTGCCAGGAGAGCTCGTCGAGGGCGAAAATCGCATCAGCCGCCGCGACTTCCTCGGCACGGAGCTCCACAAGCCGCTTATTATGGGCCAGACAGTGCTGCACCAGTGCCTTCGCCGCCTGATAGGCTGTCCTGAAGGGAATCCCTTTCAGCACCAGGTATTCGGCCACGTCGGTTGCCTCCAGGAAACCCTCGTCCAGCGCCCTTCGCATCCTGTCCTTTCGGGGTTCCAGCGCAGAGACCAGGGCGCTGAAGGCTTTTAACGAAGCGAGGGTCGTAGACTCCAGGTCGAAGAACAGCTCCTTATCCTCTTGCAGGTCGCGGTTATAGGCGTATGAAAGCCCTTTCTGAAGCACCAGAAGCGCCTGCAGGTTTCCGAAGACTCTTGCGCTCTTGCCGCGGATAAGCTCGGCCGGATCGGGGTTGCGCTTTTGCGGCATTATGGAAGATCCGGTGCTGGCCGAATCTCCCACACGGACAAAGCTGTATTCGCTGGATGCCCAGAGGGCTATGTCTTCGCAAGCCCGAGAAAGGTGGACCATTAGACTCGCGCAGGCTGCGGCGTACTCTACGCAGGCATCCCGGTCGGCAACAGCGTCCATGGTGCTGCGCGACGGGCGCGCGAATCCTAAGGCCGCCGCGGTTTCTTCCCGATCGATCGGCAGACCGGAACCCGCCAGCGCGCCGGAGCCCAGGGGGCATTCGTCGGCCCTGACGCGCCCGTCGCGCAGTCTGGCCGCATCGCGCTCGAGGGCTGCAGCCCAGGCTAAAAGATGGTGAGCCAGGGTAATTGGCTGTGCCCTCTGCAGATGGGTATAGCCGGGCATAAGGCTGTCCTTATTAGCCTCGGCCAGCCGAACAATCGCCTTGATGGACGAATAGACAGCTGTCTCGGTTCGGTCAAAAGCTTTCAGCATGTAGAGCCTGAACGCAGTGGCTACCTGATCGTTTCTGCTCCTTCCGGCGTGTACGGCCTTGCCGGCCTCACCCAGGCGCCGGGTAAGCTCAGCCTCGATAAAACTGTGGACGTCCTCGCTCTCGGGATCTGGAGAAAGCCTGCCGGCGGCAGCTTCGATCCGCATTGCCCCGAGGCATTCTGCAATCGCCTCTGCATTCTTTTTGCTGAGAATGCCCTTATTGCCCAGCATCACCGCATGGGCAATTGAAGCTTGGAGATCCTCGTCCAGCAGTCTCGAGTCTATCGATAAGGAAGAAAGAAAGGCTTCGATCTCTGGAGCGAGCCCCAAAGCGGCCACGCCTCCCTGCCATAGTTTTGCCATTGTAAAACCTCTGTCTCCATAATAGAGAGAGGCGCCGCAGCCCGTCCAGGG
>JAVEYV010000358.1:0-2945 GCA_034003305.1 Spirochaetia bacterium
CTCAGCTGGGGCGAGCAACCGAGAACCAAAAAGGAAGAAAACAATAACACAGTGAAGATTTCCACAGGACTATCTCTCGGTTCGGGTAAGCGCAACACGGCATCTATTGTAGCCGTCGGCAGAGGAGAGGAGTCGGCTGCAAAGCGCTGTGATGACCTGGTTGTACATAACGGCGGACAGGTATTCGATGATTGGTTTCTGCCAAGTTCTATGGAAACTCTTTATATTAAGAGTAATTTATATAACAGCAAAATAGGAGGAATTTATAGGAGCTGGTATTGGACTTCAACAGAAACCCATGATTATTGGGATCGTATTCTTGCATTTGACTATTCCCATACTGATTATGTTCCTGTCCACTCAGGCGGGCGATTCAGGATTAGAGCGGCGAGGATGTACTGATGAAAGCCATATCCAGTTTGCATACTTTTAGACTTACTCTTGTCGAGTCTTCTATATCGATTCCGGTTCGACAGTTGATATGGTGACAAGTCTGCATTTTCAAGTCGAAATTTTTCTCAGCGCCGCTTCGGTGGCTAAATAATCCACCCATTGATCCCAGGGATCCATGGGTACAGCCTCTACTATCTGCGATTCGAAGCAAATTCCACAGGCAGTGAATGACCCGCCGTATTGGGTTGCAGCAGCCCTCGCCGAAGCGAGAAAACGGTCGTAGTAGCCTTTGCCCCTGCCCATTCTTCCGCCGCGTAGGTCGAAGGCAAGGCCTGGCACCGCCACCGCGACGCGAGATCTCCCCAATTCCTCCAGGGAGAGCACCCGGGCGTCCTTGGGAGGCTCGGGGATTCCGAAGCGGTCCAGAGGCCAGGTCGCATAGTCGTGAGGAAGTGGGATAAATTCGAGAAAGTCGCCATGTTCCTGGGAAAAGCCCATTCTGGGAACGGCAACGAGCTTCTCTTCAGCCAGTCCCCTTTCGATGAGCGTTCTTGTCTGCAATTCTTCCCGCATGGACAGAAAGGCCAGGACAATGTCTGCGGTTTTATATTCAGCAAGGGCCATGAAGTTACTGGCTGCCTTGATGCTCAACCTGTCCCTGAGATCCCCGTCCACGGACCTGAGCATCGCTTTTACGATTTTACGTAATTCCATCTTGGCGCTTTTAAGTTCGATTTCTTGCATAAGCCCAGTATAGCAGACTTGTTGCAATTCAGAAGTCGCCCGGCTCCTGAAAAAGTTTCTATTGAGCCAATTTTTAAAAGCCTGTCAACTGTTAAAAAAGCTTCAATTATTTATAAAAAGATTGAACCTATGCTATAATTCGATTACAGTGACGGCAAACCAATAAGGTGAATCTCAATGATGAATAGTGTGAGGGACTCTATCAGGGAGTCCAGAGACAGCGTAGACACATTACTAGGCAATGAATCCATCCTTCTCCTCATCGAAAAGGCCGGTGCCCTTTTAGCCGAGTGCTTTGCCTCGGGCGGCAGGGTTTTTTCCTGCGGAAACGGCGGATCGCTCTGTGATGCCATGCACTTTGCGGAAGAATGCTCAGGCAGATTCAGGCTCAACCGCCCTGCCCTGCCCGCCACGGCGATCGCCGATGCCTCCCACATTTCCTGCACAGCCAACGATTTCGGCTGGGATCAGGTATTCTCCCGCTATTTGGAAGCCCATGGATCCGCAGGCGATGTGCTGCTAGCCATAAGCACCAGCGGCTCAAGCCCCAACGTACTGGCCGCTGCAATGACAGCTCGGGAGAAGGGCATGAAGGTCATCGCGCTCACAGGAAAGCCAGGCTCCGACCTCGGCCGTTCAGCAGATATCGACATCGCAACCCCGGCAGGTAAATATTCCGATCATGTCCAGGAACTTCACATAATCATCATTCACCTCCTGGTACAGCTGGTGGAAAGGAGCCTTTACCCTGCGCTCTACGAATAAGAGTCCCGTCATTTTACATTCATTCTCCACAACGCCGATCTGCTCCCGTGTTCATGAGAGTCATTCTCTGGTATTTTGGTTGCCGTCCGGGCCGATCCCGGTTTTTCAATGACCCTACATCGTTCAGTCTAAGGGGTGTCTATGTTTACACGAAGGAAGCTCCTCCTCTTCGGTTTGATCGCAATGATTTTTCTCGTCTTCGTCATATGGATATTCAGTACTATCTCTAAAACCTTCAACGACATAAGCAGGACTTCCCAGACAGAGCACATAGTCACGCTCGCAGAATCAGTGCCCTCGGATCCGGACGACTTCCATTCCTGGAAGGAGAGAATCGAGTCCCAGGATAGCGGCATGAAGATTCTTTATCTTTCCGGCGATCCTCTGGATACCCCTGTCCTGGAGACCAGCAGCCCCCAGGAGCAGAAACTTTTTGCCGAACTGGAAGCATCCTCGGACTTTGACCAAGCCATAGAGAGCGTTTCCTACCAGGAAAAGTTCTTTTCCAAGAACAGCTATGATGTCGACGGCATGATTATAAGTCCCGTCTACGTCCCTCTTGTCGTTAACGATTACGACATAGCGGGTACGGTCATTATCCTAAGCAGCGATTCAAGCGCGAAGAGCTTCAACACCCTGCTGTTCTTCCTGGCGCTTATCATGTCCTTCGCGGTGCTGGCTGCGGTTTGGATCGTCGTTTTTTCCAGAGAACCCATCGTAGGCTACGCGATCATCATCCTGTTCACGATTGTGGGAGTCTTTGTGGTGTACCCACTTTACGAAGCCTTCAAGTTGAGCGTGATGGCCGAGGGCCGGATATCTCTGGATGTATGGAAGCTGATTCTTTCCCAGTCCAAGATATGGATAGCCCTCAAGAACTCGGTGATCCTGGGCATTTCCACCGCCACCATGGCGACCGTTGTGGGCTATATTTTCGCTTTTTACACCACCCGCACCGTTCTTTCGCCCCGAATGAAGCGCTTTATCAAGGCCCTGGCCAATCTTCCGGTTATTTCCCCTCCCTTCTCCCTCACCCTGGCACT
>JAVEYV010000359.1:0-2945 GCA_034003305.1 Spirochaetia bacterium
TTTTGATGCCCTGCTATCCCGAGGGATATGAGAACAGTAAGGTTTGTGCGCGGCTACAGCTTGCAGTGATCAGATAGGAGGCACGAAATACTTTTGTTAGGTTTATTTTACTGTTTGTCTTCTCGTGCATTCTAAGTTATTCTTTAATCATCAAAAGTAACGTATTATCATCAGGGATTCTGTGAACTTGGTTATGTATTGGTTTTGTGGCTCGGTATTTGCATTCGTGCAAGAAACGCTTTCAATCCTGTGATATGACCCAATTTATCTGGACTAACTGTGGATAAAACGTTACATTACCCCGGTTATGTTGATGTATGTCGACAGATGTTTGAGGGTATTTAATCAGAAAAGCACTAAAAGTAGTAGACATGTATTGATGTGTCTCGATTCTGGCACGCGTGCGGTAAACTAGGAAAGAGGTAGAAAAAATGATTGAAATGACGAATATGAATCTGGTAATGGATTTTGTTACCCCAGAGCGGGTAAGCCTGTTCATCCGCGTAGTGTTGATGCTTGCCATCGGATTACCGGTGATAAACTTCGCAAAGAGAATACTGGGCCGCGTGATCAAGGATCGGTTATCCCTGCAAGCAGAAGTATTGATCGTGAGGACAGTAAGTTATGTGTTATACTTGATCTTGGCAGTGATGGTCCTAACCGAATTCGGCTTCAAAATCTCAGCATTGTTGGGAGCGGCCGGTGTCTTTGGTGTAGCCATAGGTTTTGCCTCCCAGACCAGTATTTCGAACATCATCAGCGGGATTTTCCTGATCTCTGAAAAACCCTTCCAAATCGGCGATGTTGTAGAAGTGGGCGGGACTTTGGGTGTAGTGGAATCCATCGATCTACTATCCATCAAGCTAAAGACATTTGACAATCGCTTCGTGAGAATCCCCAATGAGAACATGATCAAATCTGAAGTGATCAACGTAACCAAATACGACATCCGCCGTGCCCAGATCGTTGTGGGCGTTGCTTATAAGGAAGATATCAGAAGGGTGCTGGATATCCTCAGAGATATCGCAGCCAATCTTCCGGAAGCCCTGACCGAGCCTGCCCCGTTGGTACAGGCTGCTGCCTTTGGTGATTCTTCCGTCAATATCGATTTTGGAGTATGGACGGCCACATCCAACGCTGTAAACATGAAGACAGAGATGATCCTTGCCGTCAAAGAGCGTTTTGACAAAGAGGGGATTGAAATACCCTACCCGCATCTCTCCATTTATACGACGAGGAGCTGATGTCGTCTCTTTAGAGAACCTAATAATTGGATAAAGGAAGCATAGATGAGAGCCAAACCTGTGATCAAAGCCGTCATTTTCGATTTGGACGGTACCTTACTGGATACTATAGCAGATATTGCTGGCGCAATGAACCGGGTTCTGGAGGATATGGGACATCCAAAGCATTCTATCGATGCTTACAAGGGATTTGTGGGCCATGGACAAACACAGTTGGTTACCAATGCCTTACCCCAGGATCAGCGTACGCCAGAAAACATCACGATTGCCGCGGCCAAGTTTTGGGATTATTACGATATAGAATGGTATCTACATACCAGGACCTATCCAGGAGTATTGTATATGATCCAGCTCGCGGTGGCGCGAAAGATCAAGGTTGCGATACTCTCAAACAAAGCTCATTACTTCACTAAAAAGATGATCCGTCATTTCTTTCGCGGTGCAATGATTCGCCACGTTAAAAATCCTTTTGGGGTATACAGCGGTGAACAGCCCGGCGTGCCCACGAAACCTGACCCCACTTTAGCCTTGCAACTGGCTGAACGCATGAATGTGAAACCCAATACCATCGCGATCGTGGGAGATATGCCCGTTGACATACAGACTGCTAAGAACGGGGGGATGATACCAATTGGCGCGGCCTGGGGATTCAGTTCCCGCGAGGCTTTGAAAGCTGCAGGCGCCAGGATGATCTTTGATAGTCCCGGCGATTTGGCCACTTATCTGGAAACTATGCCTCTGGTCTAGATGAAGCACTTTCGAAAAGAGCTGTGGTTTTGCACACAACATCGGCGTGACTATCTCAACATCACCGCCCAGGTGCAAAGTGCTGTTCACGAGTCCGGGATCACAGAAGGACTATGTCTGGTAAACGCCATGCATATCACTGCCAGTGTGTTCATCAATGACGATGAGCGTGGCCTGCATGCTGATTTTGAGAGGTGGCTGGAAAAGCTGGCACCCGAGAAGCCTCACAATCAATACCATCACAATGGCTTTGAAGATAACGCCGATGCGCACCTGAAAAGACAGGTGATGGGGAGAGAAGTGGTGGTTGCCATCACGGCTGGTAAGCTGGATTTGGGGCCATGGGAACAGATCTTCTACGGTGAGTTTGACGGGATGCGCAAGAAGCGCGTATTGATAAAACTGATTGGCGAATAATATAGTGAAGCCCCGGATGATCTCCGGGGCTTTCTCATGTAAAATATGCTTTAGTGGAAGTAATAGTATATCCCAGCCGCGGGCACATACATCACGATGTCGTCCCTTTGGTTAAAGGTAATGGGCAGTTCAAGGGTGAAGTGAAATCGCTCCCCCAGTTTCGTTTCAAAACCTGGTCCCATTCCGATGGCCCACTTGTTGTTATCGACCCACTTTGAAATGATGGGGTCGCTGGAGCCTGCTGGCTTATAGTAACGTTTTACCTTCTGGAGGGTATAGTTGCCGCCGGTGATGAGGTAAAAGTGATACTTCTTGGTTCTCTGTAAATCCCACAGGTAGTTCACAGCAAAGTTCCCTGTTTGCTTACGGGAGTTCTTGTAATCCTGATCATAATCAAAATCGTTATATTCGTACTCAGGATGTCTGCTGCCCCAAGCATAAGCTGAAAACGTGGCCTGGTATCCGTTGGTTTTACTCCAGTGACGCACGCTGTATCCCTTTCCAGTGGATGTCCCCAGATGCAAACCCATAGCTGTG
>JAVEYV010000360.1:0-2942 GCA_034003305.1 Spirochaetia bacterium
ATCGACTTTCACAATTTTTAGTTCCTGCTTTTCGCGTTCATCAGGTTTCAAAGAAGTCCAGATTTCGTAGCTGACTTGGGCAGAATCACCTTCGACCACGGTATTGGTGATCTGATGTTGATATACACCCACATCCTCTTCTTTCATGTTTGCCATGAAGGATTCGATGATAGAAATCATGCCTTCGGATTCAGGGGTAGCCATCTTTTTGGCAGTCTCAAAATCTTTCTTTTCCAATGCGGTCAAAAAAGAATCGGCCACTCCTTCAGGGTTGGCTTTCTTTCCGCATGCTGCTATTGCCATCAAGGTGGCAAGGATCAGAATTACGATCATGGTTTTCTTCATTGTTCTACCTCTTTTTTCTATGCTGCGGACAGCGTGAAATGTTGTGTGTATTCGTCAAGAACTTTTCTTTGTCCGCTTGCTTTTCTGCGTTGCAAATTGCTTGCTGCCCTTATCTCGGGATTTGCCAGTAGCTTTCTTGCCGCTACCTTCCCAGATGTTACGGCCATGATATGTGGTATCATAATCCACATGGTCTTCAAAGTTCCGGGATTTCTTGCGCTCTTTCCAATCATCCTTTCTGCCGGATGTGGGTTTTGAAGCCTTCCCCACTGAAGCCTCGACGGCTATTCCCTTATACTTGATTTTTCCAAAAGCTTGCAGCAGTTCATTTTGATAGCTGGCATCCAGATCTATCAACGAGTAATCGCCAAAGATATTGATCATCCCGATCTCGATCCCCCGCGTTACCTGTAGTTGATTGATATAGCGCATTAAATCCCTTTTAGTCAAGCCGATGCTGCTGCCCAAGTTTAGCCTGAAGGTGGTAAACTGGCATTTTTCTTTATCGGCCTTTTTATCAGATGCACGCTTCTGAGGTAGGGGGTTATCCAAATCCGGAATATCTTTATAATAATTTAAAAAGCGGTTAAACTCCACTGAGACAAAACGCTGTATCAATTCCTCGCGCGTCATCCAGCTGAGTTTTTTATACACATTAGCCATAAATGAGCCAATCTGAGCTTCATCGATCTCTACCCGTTCGACATTGTCGATGAAGTGAAAGAGCTGTTTCTCGCAGATTTCTCTGCCACCGGGCACTTTCTGCCAGGTGATTTCTCTACCCAAACGCTGTTCCACTGCTTTCAACGCGCCCGCTTCCTTGCTGTGCATGATGGTTACGGAAATGCCGCTTTTACCAGCTCTGCCGGTGCGTCCGGAACGGTGAATGTAAATATCCGGATCAGTGGGCACGTGATAGTTGATGATATGCGTCAGATCGTCCACATCCAGTCCTCTGGCTGCCACATCGGTCGCCACCAGGAGCTGTACATACTTAGTACGAAATCGTTGCATCACCAATTCCCTTTGCGGTTGGGAGAGATCGCCATGCAGCGCGTCTGCATTGTAGCCATCCTGTTGAAGCTTGTTGGCTATATCCTGGGTTTCATTGCGGGTACGGCAAAAGATAATGCCGTAGATCTTGGGGCTCATATCGGCAATCCGTTTCAATGCCAGATACTTATCTCTGGCTTGGACCTTGTAAAAGAAGTGGCTGATATTATCCGCGCCCCTGTTTTCACCTCCCGCACTCAACCGGGTGGCATCTTTCATGAAGCTATTGGCCAGATGCTCCACATCCCTGGGCATTGTGGCTGAGAACAGCAGGGTTTGCTTGGTTGACGGAGTATGGCTCATGATCTCAAAGAGTTCATCCTTGAAACCCATGTTCAGCATTTCATCTGCTTCGTCCAGCACTAAACGGGAGACCTGTTCCAAATGCAATACATTCTGGCGGATCATATCGTTCACGCGGCCGGGAGTGCCGACCACAATGTGCGCCCCGGCCTTCAGGGCATCCTTTTGTTTGAATATCGGAGCGCCGCCATAGACGGCTACTATTCTCACTTTTGGCATGTACTTGGCGTAAGCTTCCAGATCTTTGGTGATCTGTAAACATAGCTCGCGGGTGGGACAGAGTATGATGGTCTGAACCACGGATTGTTCGATATCTATGCTGCTGAGGGTTGGGAAACCGAAAGCAGCAGTTTTTCCTGTGCCAGTTTGCGCCAGGGCAATGAGATCAGTATCGTTTTCCATCAACCAGGGAATGCAGAGTTCCTGCACGGTTGTGGGATGCTCAAATCCGAGATCCCTGGCGGCTCGGAGTATGGGCTCAGGGAGAGTTAAATCGGTGAATTTAGTCACTTGGTATGTATCCTTTGGGTGTTTTATCAGGTCACGATGTTTGGAGGGCTGATTCTGTAAAGGATTAGTTTTGCCAAGTGCTTGAAGTGCTGACCGAAACAGGCTTGTCTCTTGCTTTTTATCTGACATGGGATCAGCTCCACGAGTGTCATTTCAATGATGGAAGGGCCAGATTCGTCTGCCACCCAGAGTGCAGATCACATTCAAAAGACAGAGATCTCTGTCCCTTGACGGCGTTTTTCACTGCCTGATCTAGCCCTAATCAAGCCTTAACTATAAAGGCTTGCTTGAGGCTAGATGTTCACTTGATCGACAGTCTGAAGGGAGGAGGATCAGATCCTTACTCCCACTATTGTTCCTTGATTCAGCTTTAGCGCTGCTTCGCCATGAATCATCATCACGATGCCCAGTTCCTTGCCGCAGGTGGGGCATAGTGGACGACTGAGGGTCGGTAGTCCTTTTAGCCCAACATTATCTTCGCTGAGCCGGCTGATCATCAGCTTGATCAAGCGTCCCTTGCCCGCCTTAAAGTAGCGGAAGAGCAGACAGCCGCATTTACAATGGATATCGATTATCTTTCCCGTGCGCATGGTAGTTTATCCAAAGAAAAGGGGAGAGCATGAAAACTTACTCTCCCCCATATCATTACAGCCTTGGAGGCTATTTCATCAGCATTGCTTTTCGGGTAAAGGATTGCCGCGGGGTATCCATACGAATCAGGTAAATCCCGG
>JAVEYV010000361.1:0-2933 GCA_034003305.1 Spirochaetia bacterium
AGGCATGTTGTTCATCTTTTGCTCCACCAGTTCGGGATAGATATTCTCACCACTTGGGCCCAAAATCATGTTTTTGCTACGTCCGCGAATGAACACAAAGCCCGCTTCATCCATGGTTCCGATATCACCAGTATAGAGCCAGCCATCGCGCAATACTTCTTTGGTGGCATCTTCAAACTTGTAGTAGCCTTTAAAGATCTGTTCACCACGAAGCATGATCTCGCCAGGGATCTTTTGTGGCTGTGGAGAATTGATCTTTATCTCCATAAACTTCACTTTTCTGCCGCTGGATTCAAAGCGGTGATGCTGCCAATTAGCGTAAGAAATCAGGGGACCGCATTCGGTCATTCCATAACCGATGGTGAAGGGGAATTTGATCTTCTTCATAAAGAGTTCCACTTCGGCGTTCATTGGCGCTCCCCCCGTGATCAATTCACGGATGTTTCCCCCGAAGGCCGCCATCAGCTTATCATGGATCTTTTTCAGGATGATCTTGTTCAGCCCGGGGATCTTCAGCAATATCTGCATCTTCTTGGTCTCAATGGTGGGCTGAAGCTGCTTTTTGTAGATCTTTTCGATCAATAGTGGTACAGTGAGCACGATCTCAGGACGCAAATCTTTCAAAGCTGCCAGTAGAATCTTGGGCGCAGGAATCCGATCCAGGAAGTTGATGTGATTGCCTCTGGTGAAGGGATAGAGCAGGTCGAAACTTGCCGCGTAGGCATGCGCCAGGGGCAAAAATGCCAATACCTTGGCGCCCACAGTAAATAGCAAATCCTCACGCGCCACGATCAGATTGGCTAAAAGGCTGCGATGAGGCAACATCACGCCTTTGGAAAATCCCGTGGTACCGCTGGTGTAGATCAACGAGGCAATATCTTCATTGTCGCATTTGTCTTCTGCCACGATGCCGCTTTTGGGCAGGTTTATTAAGTCCTCACTCTCAGCAAAAGATTTGATACTCAGCTTTGGCGACTTACTGGCACTATACAACAGGCTGAAATCATCCAGAGAAAACACATAACGAATCTTACGCAGTTCCTCGCAATCCAGGGAGTCATACTTGTCGCGGGATATAAATAGCAATTCGGCATCACTGTGATTGATGATGTGTTGCGTATCTTCCGGTGAGAAATTGGCAAGAACAGGCACAATGGTGGCTCCGTACATCACTGTGGACAGCCAGGTAATCGCCCAGTTACTGCCATTCTTACCCGCAAGAGCGATCTTTGTTCCTTTTTCCATGCCAGTAGCACTGAACAGACGGTGCATCCACATGATCCTGCGCCCCACATCCGCGTATGAGAGCGCATCACCCGGATAATCCGTGAATGCCGGGAGATCCCAATACTCCTGAATAGACGAAACGAGGTAGGGTATCAATTTTTCATTTATCATTACTACTCCTTGTTTTGGCGGTCTTCTCTGCAGCCATGGAACAACTTCTCACTGGCTAAATCCACTTGTCAAGTCCGGGAAGTCTTTGTCAAGATATTTCCGGGCGAGCTTGTTGCCCAGAGCCAGGAACCAATCACGATGAACAAAGAGCGTAATAAATGTTGACACATTTGTAACCCTGTCCAAGGATGTTCTCAAGGACTAGAGAATATCAATCTTATGAATGCCCTTACTCAAGCATATGGCCTTAAAACCAGGCAAAGGAGTTTATTGTGAACAAACATCTGGTGCTGCTTTTCGTTTTATTCACCTGTATGAGCATTGGCAATACCTACGCCCAAAACTTAGCGTACGACGTCACTCTGGTGGATTCATTATCGATATTCGATATCCCAGGATCCGATGGTTACTTTGTACACAGTACGCTACCCAACAACGATGTATTGTTCTACGATCAATATCGAGATTCATCACTATATCACCACTACGTGAGTAAGTATATCAAGGCTGAACGACGCATCACAGCGCCACAATACCTCGGTACCACTACACAGGACATTATCGTTGATGGAGCTCAGAGTATAGGATTTTGGGCCTACGACGATGTCGCACAAATCTTCCTCGGCTACCGACAAGATTATCCCGTAGCATTGGAGCATAAGCTACGATTGTATGACATCAGAAACAACGAGTTTACCGCTTATAATCTGTCCCAATTTACATTGTTCGATGGATCCGGAGACTATATCTCGATTTCAGAGGACAAACTGATGCTTGCCACCGATAATGGACTGGTGCTATACGACTATATCAATGATCAATCGCAACTCCTTCTTCCCCCGGATTCTTTAGATGCTTATGCGAATACCCGAAGTACGCTTCTACATGGTCCCTATGGTAGCACAATTCTCCACGTGGATAGTTATTACGACATGAGTTCACTCGGTCATTGGTATTTTTTCAATTCTGATGGCGCATTACTTGCTAGTCATGTGATCGACGACCCCGCTTTTGATTTCTCCATCCCTCATTATTGTTTCAGGGAAAATAATGAATTATACTTCAACGATCTTTACACAAATCAGGATCACCAGTTTGTCAAAATTGTCGTGAACGAGGATTTTTCACTTGAGTACAGATTATTTGAGTTTCAGGATGACTCCGGATTTTTAATATCGATTGGCCCATTGGGTGCCAAAAAAATGTTTGCACGTATCGATGACACCAATGCATCCATAGGGAAGATTCTGATCCTTGATCGAAGCCAGGAAACCAGTGCAACAGTGCTTGCTGAATACGAAGTACAGCCCGACGCTTTGGGTAATTTTCCAAGATGCTTTGCTACTGACAGTGCGATACATATTGTTCATGCTGAAAGTACACAAATCCGTATTCAAACTATCGACATGGGGAATCCAGGAGCATATACGGAGCATGTCTTTCCCATCCAGTCCTTCTATAGTGTTCGAAATGTTGAAACAGATGGGGATAATTTCACTCTTTTCACCGATATGGGTATTTATTTCTTCGAAGTG
>JAVEYV010000362.1:0-2928 GCA_034003305.1 Spirochaetia bacterium
TTTCCCATCAGTCACATAGTTCTACAAGGTGCTGGCTTACATAAAACCCGGGGTGATGTGGATAATGTGCGTCACAAGGTGCTGGATGATCCTGAGGCTAAGATAAGCCTGGGGGAGCTGCCTTCAGAAGCGAGCTCACGCTCGCTGTGGCAAGCAGGAGCTTGCCACCCCAGACCCTCACCCCAGAACCGACCCCCCACGTTTAATCACAAGTACAGGCAATCGCCATATCTCCTCCATTCTCATCCGATAGGGCG
This sequence comes from Spirochaetia bacterium, assembly GCA_034003305.1. GTDB lineage: Bacteria > Spirochaetota > Spirochaetia > Treponematales > Rectinemataceae > UBA2256. The sequence continues at coordinate 258 of JAVEYV010000362.1, forward strand.
CTTCATCGAGTGCCCCGACTGTACAGGATGGTATTTATGATAGTATCAGGCACCCTGAAAAAATCGGCTGTATCCCGTTCATGGCGCATTGCTATTGGATGGATGCCATCCTTTTCTTCGTGAAATCCTTAGTATCGGTTTTTTTCCTTGACGCTTAATCCAAATCGCAGTAGGGCAAGATGTATCAAAAGCGAGAACGGAGCTGAGAAATGACGAAAACCAAGAGCATCGAACGAGCCTTACAGTTCATCGAGGAAAACCTCAAGCGCAGGATATCGCTGGAGGATATTGCCGATGCGGCGAATCTTTCGCAATGGTATTTCCATCGTTCATTCAGGATTTTAACCGGTTACTGCGTGAACGACTATCTGCGCCGGCGCAGGATATCTGAGGCATCACACGAGTTGCTCTATAGCTCCAGGGCCATCATACGGATTGCCCGGGACTATCAGTTTGAGTCGCAGGAAGCTTTCACCCGTTCATTCACCGGCATTTGCGGCATCAGCCCCGGCAGATTTCGCAAGATGCTGAGTAAGGTGATTATGTTCCCGGCTCTAAGCCTGGACAAAAGCTATCAACACCTCAAAAAAGGAGCAAAAATGCTATCTCCCAAGATCGAAAAAATGGATGCCTTCAGGGTAGTTGGCGTTCACACCAAAGCCTCGCCCAGCGGTACTTTGCATCAGCTTTGGGCAGAGTTTACCCGGCGCCACGGCGAGATCAAGGACGTGATTGATCCCACCAAGGCCTATCAGGTCTGCGTGTTTGACAAATCAGATCCTGCGGCGGAGGAATACACCTTCATCGCCGGTATGCACGTGAACGACGAAGCGAAAGTGCCCGAAGGGATGATTGCGCAAAAGGTTCCCGCCGCTGAGTACGCTGTTTTTGAACATCACGGAAGCCTGGAAAAGATGCATCAGACCTATGAGTATATCTTCGGCGTCTGGTTGGCTGAAAACGGCTATCAGATGGCCGAAGCGGATTCGCTGGAGATTTATGACGAACGCTTCAATCCCGAAAGCGCGGATTCCGTCTTTGAAATCCGCATCCCGATAAGCAAAGCCTAAACCCCGATGCCCCTGTTCGCGGACGGTGCACAGTCCGCCATACGGGGCTTAACAAAACGTGGAGAAGAGAAGAGCAGTCTGACCCTACATACGGCTTCACTGGCCTTCTGGCCACTTGCCACCGTCCTGGATTCCTCTTCCGTGGCACGCAGGAGGGTGGGAAGAGGATTGGAAAAGCGTAGGAAGCCAGGTATTGTGAAAAATCTTGACAGCATTCCTGCTCTCCGATTTCTGAGAAATAGTGTGAAATTACCCTCGTAAATAGGAGAAATGGGAATATGCTGAAAGTCTCAATCGCCCCCGATGGCAGAGAATATCCTCTCCCCACCGAAGAAGAAAATGCAAAAGAACGCGAGCTTCTGAAGAAGATAACGGAAGAGCAACGGGCCATGGGCCGCAAAATCGTAGCTGTACAAGGCCTTGGCTTTGTGGGTTGCGTGATGGCAAGTGTGGTGGCCGATGCCACGGATAAGGACGGGAAACCAATTTACTATGTTCATGGACATCAACGTGCGTCCAAAAGGTCATACTGGAAAGTCCCGGTGATCAATACAGGAGTTCCGCCGGTGAGTTCATCTGATCCGGAGGTTCCGGAGATCTTCCATCGCACTGTGGTGGAAAAGAAGAACTTCCGCGCCACCAGTGAAGACAGCGTTTACAGTCTGGTCGATGTAGTGGTGGTGGATATTCAGCTCGATGCCACCAAGCCCGCTTTTGGTCAGGCCGAAAAGGGATATTGCGACATCACAGCTTTCCGCGAAGGGATTCGCATGCTCGGTCAACACATTCGCCCCGACTGTATGGTACTGGTGGAAACCACTGTGCCTCCGGGAACCTGCGAAAAAGTGGTAAAGCCCATCCTGGAAGAAGAATTTACCAAACGCGGAATCGACATCGTGATCAATCCCCCTCTGGTGGCACATTCTTATGAACGCGTGATGCCTGGAGCCAAGTATGTATCTTCCATTCGCGATTTTTGGAGAGTATTCTCCGGAGTGAACCACAAGAGCATTGATATGTGCCGGGAATTCCTCAGCAACGTCCTGGATGTGGAAAACTATCCGCTAACCCAGTTGGACAGCACCAATGCCAGCGAACTTTCCAAGACCATGGAGAATAGCTATCGCGCCACAAACATCGCCCTCACTCTGGAATGGGCACGTTTTGCCGAACAAATCGGCGTGGACATCTTCAAGGTACGCGATGCCATCCGTAAACGTAAAGGCACTCATGACAACCTCCTGCGTCCATCCCTCGGGGTGGGCGGATATTGCCTGACCAAGGATCCTGTATTGGCAAATTGGGCAATGGGCGCGCTCTTTGGCGTGGAAGGACAGCTTTCCGTGGCCATCAACAGCGTGAACATCAACGACACCATGCCCCTGCATACCATTGAGATCATCAAACGCGAATATAAAGAACTGAAGAATCTCAAGATTGCAGTACTGGGTGTATCTTACCTGGAAAACGTGGGTGATACCCGTCACAGCCCTTCCAAGACCCTGGTTGAGTTCCTGCGCAAGGATCTGGCTGTGGTTCGCGCTCATGATCCTTATGTGGAACATTGGGACGAATTGGAAGAGGTTACCGTGGAAAAGGAC
>JAVEYV010000363.1:0-2922 GCA_034003305.1 Spirochaetia bacterium
GGTGTGTCCCGCGCGCTTCAAGACCCCGCCCCTTTCGGCAATGAGGGGAAAGATGTGCCCCGGACGCATAAACTGCGAAGCCTTACTTTCGGGATTGGCAAGAGCTTTCAGGGTCATTGCACGTTCTCTGGCGGAAATCCCGGTGGTGGTGCCTTCGATCGCATCTATTGATACGGTGAACTTGGTGCCGTGCCGTTCGTTATTTTTCATGGTCATCAGAGGTATATCCAGGCGCTGCGCGTAGGATTCGGAGATGGGGGCACAGAGCAGACCTTTGCCCTGGGAGATCATGAAGTTTACCTGTTCCGGGCTGATGAGATCGGCGGCCATCAGGAGGTCGCCTTCATTTTCACGGTTCTCATCATCTACCACGATGATCATCTCACCGTTGGCGATGCTTTTTACAGCTTCCTCAATGGTGCTGAATACGGATTCAATAGTACTGTTCACTTTATCTACCACTTTACATTTTCCTCTAAGCTCAGCTTGTAGGGACGGCTGTCCGTGTCAATAGCAAAATCACGTTCCAACCAATCCAGGGTATAGATGATGTCCTCCGGCAGGGGTGCAAACAGGCTTAACTCCTTGCCGGAGATGGGGTGCTCAAACTCCAGATGCCAGGAATGAAGAGCTTGACGCAAAAGATGGGTGGTCAAGAGTTCGGTGGCTTTGCGCTTCATATTCTGCGGCATCAGGGAATGCACGTAATGTCTGGTATTGTACAATAAATCACCCAGGATCGGCATGTGATGATGAGCAAACTGGACGCGAATCTGATGCATCCGTCCGGTCTCAAGTTTCACCTTTACCAGGGCGAAGTAATGATAGTATTTGATTGTCTTGTAATAGCTCAATGCCCATTTGCCTTCCTCAGCCACGCACATCTGCCGGGGATTATTCAATGAGCGGGCAATATGGCATTCCAGCTTGCCTTCCCCCGGATCAGGAATACCGGAAGTGATTGCCAGATAGGTCTTTTTGACCTCGCGGCGGGCAAACATGTCATTCAATGCGGCCTGTGTACGATCGTTTTTGGCGATGATGATGAGCCCTGAAGTGCCTCTATCCAAGCGATGTACGATGCCGGGACGGCTGGGATGGCGCCCCCCTGAAAGCCCATCGGGATACCGGAAGAGGATGGCGTTTACCAAAGTACCATCGGGATTGCCATGTCCCGGGTGCACGATCATCCCCGCGGCTTTATTGATCACCGCCAGATCCTGATCCTCATACACCACTTCCAGCGGGATGTTTTGGGGCTGCATCTGGATGGGTGGTTCTTCGGGCAAGGAGATGATGATCTCATCGGCATCTTGCAATAGATAGCTCTTTTTCACCGGGATGCTATTCACCAGGATGCGGTCTTCACCGATGAGGTTTTCGATGAAGGTGCGTGAGTACAACTCCTGCAAGCGCAATTCCGCCAGATGTTTATCCAGCCTTACCGGGTCTGAACCGTTATAAATGATCCTAATCTTGTTTTTCATTGGCTCCCGGAGCCTGACCGTTGAAATCAAGGGTAAACACCGCTCCCGAGGCATTGCCTTTGCGGTTGCGGATTATGGAGCCCTTGATCAGTACTCTCATCCCATCGCATACATCTTCAAACACCTAGACATAGATGGTGTTACCAAAGCGCAAGGCCACGCGTAGTTCAACAAACACCTCAGAGGAAAAACCATCCTAGATCAGAAATTCATTGTTGTTACTCTGCTCATCAACGCCGGGAAAGCGTTCCCTGAAATGATCGTTCAGGTATACCAGATCTCCATTTACCGTGGCGATGGCTACCGTTACCGGCAGCAGGTCGATGAGCTGATTGATCCTCTGGTGATGCTCGTAGATTTTGTCCGATTTCACTGCGTCGAAACGGATTATGATATCCAGCATTTTCTGCAAGGCAAGGATGAGATCCTGAAAATCCCGGTCTTGATCCAGCAAAGAACTCTCGATATCCAGCTGATAGTTTCCGTTTGAGATTTCCTCCACCAGATCCTGTACCCTTTCCACAGAACGGTGCAGACGGAAGGGCAGGTAGTTGTAGATAATCACCAGATACACAAAGATGCCAAAGAGGAAGATGATCATGATGGATTGAATGTCGCTGGCCAGGCTGTAGATATCCCTGGCCTGACCGATGGTATATAGCACCACGATAAATTGGACCAGGATGATCAGAAAGAGAATGCTGATCATGGCATGATATCGTTTGTTAAAGGATTGTCTTTTCATCTTTAGTCCTTCCTTACCGTGGTCTCATAGATCAAACGATCCACGTTTGCTTTGGGTCCCATCATGATCAGTACATCACCTTCATTGATCATATCATTGGCTCCCGGCATGTCGTTGATCTTTTTCTCCACCACATTGCGTCCGTCCTCGGTTACCGATAGTGAATTGTATCTGATGGCGATCACGTTTACTCCCTGTTTGGAAGGAAGCGCCAATTCCTGCAGCTCTTTACCCACAAAGCTGCGGGGAGCCACCATCTCCATCACCACGTGCCCGCTGGAGAGGCTGATGTATTCGCGCACGTTTTTGGAGATCAGGGTTTTTGCCAATTGCGTGCCCACGATTTCTTCCGGTAGCAGGATGTGCTGCACTCCGATCAATTCGAGGATGCGGCCGTGCAATCTGTTTTCCACCTTGGCGTAAATGATCCCGACTCCAATCTTCTTCAGGATCGCGGCGGTGAGGATGCTTTCCTGAATATTGCTGCCAATACCCAGGATCACAGCGTCGGCTTCATTCAGGTTCAACGAACGCAGGGCTGATTCATCGGTGGCGTCCATACAGATGGCGGTACTCACTCTTCCGGAAACCTCGTCGATGAGGTCCTGGCTTCTCTCGATCGCGATCACTTCCATGCCGCTCTCAAAGAGGATATTTGCCACGGTCATTCCAAATCTGCCCAATCCGATA